>JBHEKO010000606.1:0-3840 GCA_041859475.1 Candidatus Hydrogenedentales bacterium | reverse complement strand
CGCAGGCAGAGATTGTGTTTAGCATCTACTATGTCGTGTTGTTCGTTGCGACCGGCGGGATGATTCACTACTTCCATCGCTCGAAGAAGGGCGGGGTGGGGAGCTAGGTGTGAAGACGCCCGTCTGCCGGCGGGGGTGTCGGCGGAGAAGGGCGCTACGGCGAAGACGCTCACCTTGGACCTCGGGTATCATGCGGGCAACGCGTGCAAGGGGCTTATGGTTCATCTCGATACATGGGTTGTTGTGTTATTCCTCGGCGTATCGGTTCTGATTGTCGCCGGGCAGGTTATTGCGTTTCGGCGGTTACGGCCCGAGACGAGGGCGGCGGGTAAAGACGGACGTTTCGGTGAAGACGGACGTTTCGGCGAAACGTCCCTACCTGAGGGGACGAACGTTTCGGCGAAACGTCCCTACCAGAATGGCTGGGCGTGGCGTCCGTTGTGGATACGGTTTGAACGTGTCGATGCAGTGAGCATCGCAATCCTCGCGGCGACCGCGCTGCTGTTCTGGATTGGGCGGGGGGACCTTCCGCCCTTGCCGCCGGACAACTTCTATCACATGCGCGTCGTGCAGGGAATCTTCGCGATTCACGCGATTCCGTATTGGGATACGTGGAGTTTTGCGCCGCTGGGACGGCCGCACCTCTATCCCCCACTCTATCATCTGTTGATTGCAGCGGGGGCTTGGTGGGATCGCGGGGACATCGTCTCGGGGTTCCAGTCGGTGCAAGCGCTGGCTCTGCCATTCGTGTACGGCGCGACGTGGTATTTCGCGCGGTGGTTGTTCGACGCGCGCAGGGCCTTGCTGGCGTTGCTGCTCATTGGGTGGGACGTTGGGTTCATCATCCTCTCGTACATGAGCACGCCCAGCGCATTGGCCGCCGCGCTCGCGATGCTGATGGTGGTGGCATTCTTGTCGCGGCACGTGGTGCTGGCGTCGGTGTTTGGGGCGCTCGCGTTCTACACGCACATGGGAAGTCCGATGACCATTCTTGCGGGCTTGATCATGTTCTGTCTTTGGAAACGTATCTCGCCTGTGCGCTGGGTGCTTTTGGTCGCCCTGATACTGCTAATGATCGCGCCATGGTATGCCCGCGTGTGGGCCTTTCGCGAATGGTTCAACCATCCGATCGATTCCGGCGTGTATGGCCAATTCTCGCCGGCGATGCGCGCCCTCCTCAAGGCGACGTGGCTTCAGTGCATCAATATCGGGATCGTGCTCGCGTGCATCCGCGTGGCGCGTTTCACGCGGTGGCGCAACGCCGAGAACGCCTTGCTGCTAAGTCTCATTGTCGTGGGGTTGCCTTCGCTGATTACCTATGGCGGGAGATTCTTCGGAACGGCGCTTCCCTTTCTGGCCATGGTTGCCGCGGCGCTTTTCGTGCCGCTTCTGCAATCGCCAGTCACGAAGCGCCGCGTGGCGGCATGCGTCTGCCTGGCGCTGTCGCCCACGGTGCTGTTGATGGGCACGGGCACGCGAATGCCACCGGGTCCGGTCCCGGTGCCGTCAGGGTGGTTTGCGTCCGTAGCGACGGCATCGGGGCTGCTTGCGCGGCTCGACCACGGCGAAGCCGTTGGGCAGAGTCCCCATTCCGCCGCCACGTTGGTCACGGACTACATCCAGGGACTCGGGGCCACACCAGGAACGGTGTACTGCAACCAGGATCGGGACATGGCGCTCTTGGTTGGATTTGCCTTGAACTGCCCGACGGACTCGGGGGCGTGGGAAGAAACACGGCCCAACGGTGGGGAACTTGGACTCCTTGAACGGTATTCCCGCATTGACCCTGACGGCATCTATGTGGGGCCACGCAAAGGGGTTATGCCGCACGGGGCAACCGTCGAGAAGGTTGGGGAGTACTTCGTGGGACGATGGACATCACCGCCGCCCAAAGGCCCCGAAGCAGCCGCGCGCTACAGAGTGCCGAAGGAGTTGCGCACGCGACAACGTTGACGCAGGCTTTTTTGCCCATTACACTATTTGCCATGAAACTCAGATACAAGATTCTCATCGCCCTTGCACTGTTTTGTGCCACATCGCTTCTGGGACTGGCGATTGCAAAGTCCAATTGGGACAGCCATTTCTTGGATGGCTACGACATCACGGCTCCGCTCAATGCCTCGGTTCGCGGAGAGGAGGAACGTCCCGACTACCATAGGATCGATGTCGTGTTCGATGGCGTTCCCGGCATGCAGGTGCCGACGCTGCTTGCCGAGCCTCACGAGACGACTCCTCCTTATCCGTGCATCATTTTTCTGCACGGAATTGGACAGAGCAAGGGATTCCTCGACGACATCGCGGGAATGTACACGAAGGCGGGCTTCGCAATCTGCTCGTCAGATCAGTATACGAAGGGCGAACGTAAGCTGGACAAATCGAACTTTCTCAAGGATCTGTTCGCGCTGCGGAGACGCGCAGGATTGAATGTGATTGAAACGCGCCGTCTGGTCGACTACTTGCTCACGCGCCCCGAGATTGCCCACGACCGGATCTATTTGGTGGGCGCGAGTTTTGGGGCGATCACCGGCTCGACAGCAGCGGCCTTCGAACCGCGGATTGCGGCGGCGGTGCTCACGTACGGCGGCGGAAATCTGTCCTTGCTGTTCAACAGCGAGGCCTCCAAGAGAGAGCTTGGCAAACTGCACTGGCCAGCGAGCGAGCTTATGCAGTACATCATGGCGCCGGCGGACCCCATCCGTTACGTGGCGAAGATTGCGCCGCGCCCGACGTTGTTTCAGACCGGTTCCTACGACACGGTCGTGCCCGCGACGTCGGGAGAGGCCTTGTACGCTGCGGCGGGAGAACCCAAGAAGTTTATCCTCTACGAATCCGATCACGTGGGATTGGACGAAGCCCACGTATGGAAAGTGCTCGGCGACACGGTCGATTGGCTAAAAGAAATCGACGCGGGCAAGACGCGCGTTGCTGCGACCGGAGACGCGACGGCAGGAGCGGCGTTGTCGAATTAGGACGAACGCGGACAAGACGTCTGGAAATGAAGACGCCTGCCGCGAAGGGCAGGCGTCACAAAAACGGGCACACCAAGACTGGCGCTGCTATTCATTCCATCAGCTTTTGACGATCTTGCGGTAGCGGGCGCGGCGGTTCTCGAATAGCTTGCTTCCCAATTCCTTCAAGCGCCATTCCTCGTAATCGCGGTAGTTGCCTTTGAACCAGCGCACTTTGCCTTCGCCTTCGAAGACGAGCAGGTGGGTGCAGATGCGGTCGAGAAAGAACCGGTCGTGGCTTGTCACGAGCACGCAGCCGCTGTAGTTGAGGATGGCCTCTTCGAGAAGGCGAAGCGTATTCACGTCGAGGTCATTGGTCGGTTCGTCGAGCAACAACACGTTTGCGCCTTCCTTCAGCAGTTTCGAGAGGTTGCATCGATTGCGCTCGCCTCCGGATAGCTCGTTGGCGCGTTTCTGCTGGTCGGCCCCGCGGAATCCGAACCAGGATAGATACTGTCGAATCGGCACCGTCCGCTTGCCAAGCGTGATATCCGTCGCGCCTCCGCCGACTTCTTCCAGGAGGCTACAGTCGCCTTTGATCGTTTCGCGCTCCTGATCGACGTAGGCCAGTTGCACGGTGGATCCGATGAGAACCTCGCCTTCGTCCGCGCTTTCGCGGCCCACGAGCATGCGCATGAGCGTCGTCTTGCCTGTGCCGTTAGGACCGATGATACCGACGATGGCGGCCTTGGGAACGATGAAGCTCAAGTCTTCGAAGAGCGTGGTGTCGTCGAAGCGCTTCGTGACCTTCTTGAACTCGATGACTTGTTCACCAAGTTCGGGTCCGGGCGCGATTTGGATAATCGTAGCGTCGCCTTTACCCACGGCGGAT
>JBHEKO010000517.1:0-2950 GCA_041859475.1 Candidatus Hydrogenedentales bacterium | reverse complement strand
TCGACAAGGTCGCGATCGCGAACTACTACTTCGATCATGCCGCGGGCTGGGACAGCGCTCGCGAGTACGCCGTGCGAACCGTCGACGGCGACGGCAACGCGAGCGACTGGCGCGTGGCGGAGTCGATTCCCGGTGAACCGGCGGCCTTTGCTGCTTTGGGGGGCCACTTCGCCGAGCCGGGCCGCGACGGATGGACCGCCGAGGCAAGCACGGATGGACAGGTCTTTACGCCCATGACGTGGGTGCCGCCAGCCAAGAACCCCGCCGCCGATTTCGGTGGAACGCCGAACCAACTTGGGGGCGTTGAAGGCTATTGGGAAGGCCCCGGCGGCGCGAGAATAGGACGAGGGTGGCAACTAGCTTCGTCAGTGGAAGAATGCGTCCGGACCTGGACTGCCCCTCAAGCCGGGACCGTTCGCATCGCGGGACGCGCGATGCGCGAGTACTATCACCGCTCCCTGGGTGGCCCGCTCAGGGTCAAGATTTTGCACGGCTCACAACAGGTATGGCCGGAAACGGATTGGGCCGCCATACCCGCCGGCGATCTGACCGGTGTTGCGCACGACATAAGGCTCGATGTCGCCGTGGGCGACTCCGTTCGTTTTGTGCTCGACAAGGGAAGCGTGCCGGTGCACGATCTGGTTGCCTGGATGCCAACGATTACTTACGAAGAATCCCAAGCCACGGCATCCACGCTCGCGGTTGTGCGCGTACTCTGCGGGGCCACGACGCCCTACACCGATCGAAGCGGCAATGTGTGGGCAGCCGACCAGAATTTCACGGGGGGCGCGCCCATATCGACGACGGAGAACATCGAGAACACATCGCCCACGCAGGAAGACCAGGCGCTCTATCAAAATGGCCGTGCGGGCAAGGACTTCTCGTACTGCATCCCAGTCACCACAGGGCTTTACTCCGTGCGGTTGAAGTTTGCCGAGCCCAAGCATACGTTCATGTTCGAACGGCCTATCCATGTGGATATCAACGGCGAACGCATCCTGACGGATTTCGACGTTGTTCAGGCTGCGAAGGGAGCGAAGCGCGCTGTAGAGAAGACGTTTCACAATCTCGTTCCAAATGCAGACGGCAACATTGTTCTGCGCTTCGCCGCGGGGGAGAATCCTCTGGGGACATCCGACGACGCATTGGTGCAGGCCATTGAGGTTTTGCCCGAGCAGAAGCCGGTCATTCGGATCAACGCCGGCAGCGACGTTGCGTTTGTCGACTGGAACAGTTGCGTTTGGAGCGCGGACGCCGGATTCTCGGACGGAACAAGTATCAAGTCGGCTTCGCCTGTTGTCCATGCGTCGCCGACGCTCTACGATCAAGAGTTGTATCGCACGGCGAGAACGGCCAAGACATTCAGCTACACGCTTGCCGCGCCGCCGGGCTTGTACACGGTGCATCTGAAGTTTGCGGAGTTGTGGCTGCCCGCGCCCGGCCAACGTCCGATGGACATCACGGTGAACGGGCGGCTCGTGCGAAAATCGTGGGACCCGGCCGCTGCCGCGGGCGCAGTTGGAATGGCCGCCGACATCCGCATCGACAATATCACGCCTGACAGCGCAGGCCGCATTGCAGTCGGCCTTCAGGCGACAGGAGCGAACGACGCCATCTTGCAGGCGATTGAAATCAAGTAACACATCAACCTTTGGAGTACTCCCATGCGTCTCATTTCGAATGCCCTGCTGTGTGGCGTGCTGCTGACATGTTTGCTTAAAGGCATTGCCCGTGCGGAAACGCGCGACACACTTGATCTCGATGGCGTGTGGCGTTTCGCCACGGACCCGGATAATCGCGGCGAAACGGAGAAATGGTTCGAACCGTCGGCGAAGCTGCCGGCCATGCCGTTGCCAGGCTATGCGCCGGAAGCCAACGGAACGATTCGCGTGCCCGGCATCTGGGACAACCAAGGTTATGGCACGGAAACCGACAAGATGCGCCACAATTTCGTGGGCAAGGGCTGGTACAAACGAGAGGTTGAAATTCCGCATGACTGGGCGGGTCGCCGCGCGATTCTGATCATCACGGGAATCAGCCGGTATTCGAAAGTGTGGATCGACGGGCATTTTTTGGGCGAGCACATCGGCTATCTGTCGGTTCAAGAATACGACGTGACGCAATACGCCGAGCCCGGCGCGACCCTGGCCGTTACGATCCAAGTGGATTCCAATCAGCGTTGGGAAACGGACGCCATGTTCGGCGCATCGTCGCTTGCCGACTTCATGGACATCGAATGGGGCGGCATCTGGGGGCACGTGCGACTGGAAGCCCGATCCGATGCATGGTTGAGCGATCTGTTCGTGCAACCCGATGTGCCCAATGCCAGTTGCTCGGCCAGCGTGACGCTTAACGGCGAGCGTTCATCAGCCGATGCCGTGAAGCTTGAAGTACTCGACGCAGGTGGCAAACTCGTCGCCGAGGCTACGACAACGCTCGATCCGGCGATGACCGCGGAGCAGCCAATTGTCGTCACCGCCGCGCTAAGTAACGCGCAACTCTGGACGCCCGACACGCCGACGCTATACACGGCGAGAGTCAGTTTGTTGAAGACAAACGAACTACTCGATGCAGTTCAAACTCGCTTCGGGATGCGGCAATTCACGATTGATGGCCCCTACATTCTATTGAACGGCAAGCGGCTGATGTTGCGAGGGTATGGCGACGACCACATCTATCCGGAACAGATGTCGATGCCTTCGGATAAAGAACTTCACCTCAAGCGATTGCGCACCATTAAGTCGTATGGCTTCAATCATGTTCGTCATCACAGCACGATCATGCCGCCCGAGTACTACGAGGCGTGCGATGAATTGGGCATCATCACCACCGCGGAATTCCCCATCTGCTACTTCCTCTTCCTGCCGGGTGTCGGCTCCAAGTGGCTGGAATTCGTGCCCGCAGGCACGGACCCCGCTCCAGCCACGGATACATATCGACGGGAATGGAC
>JBHEKO010000305.1:0-6855 GCA_041859475.1 Candidatus Hydrogenedentales bacterium | reverse complement strand
ATCCATTCCTGAATTCCTTCTATTCGCTGCATGACGTTCGGCAATCGCCGGTCACTGTGTTTAATCCTCGAACAAGATTCGACCAAGTCCAGGGGAAATCGCAAGTCTACTTTCTTTTGCAAAGGAAGCAAGCGATGTTCGGTCGATGTTGAAATTGATGGTGTGAGGACTCGTGGCAGACAATGCTCCCGCAAGAGAACCCAATTGTTGCGCGGCATCAAAATCTACGCCGGCGGCGAGACCTACGAGCACGCCGGCGAGGAAGGCATCACCCGCCCCAGCCGCGCTCACGGCGGTCACGTCAAATGCGGGGACGTGCATCAATTGCTCGCCATCCCACGCCCAACTCCCGTTTGCTCCCGCAGTCACCACCACGTGCATTCTTGGATTGATGCTTGCGACACGATTCGAGGCAACCTCCGCGACACAATATGGGGGCGTATCCTCGGGAAGCTCTGCAAACGCAGCCGACTCGCCGCTATTCAGAACAAGGAGGTCGACTATTCCGAGCAGACTCGCAATCGCGGGATTCCTCATCTCTCCCGAGGAGAAGGATGCGACACGAAAGCAGCCGTAGCGCGTCCCGAGCGCGAGTACTTCTTCGCGGGCTTCCAACGGAACCTCCGGTACCGCAAGCGCGATTCCTTGACTCTGAAACGCTTCGAAATCCGGCTCTGCCTCGCGAACCGCCGCCACATCCACGCGGTTGCAGGCCGAATCGCCGATAGTCAGGTTGCCGCCGCTGCCGTCGGGATAGAGCAAGCAGATGCAGTTCATCGTCTGTGCGTCTTCAAGAGCGCGCACGTGACGCAGGTTCATGCCCACCGAACGCATCTCGCTACACAAGCGATGCCCGGCTTCGTCGTCCCCCACTCGGCCGATGGGCAACGTGGTGAAATCCGGTCCCATGAGTGTTTGAACATAGTGCGAGACGATGTGGAGCTTCGCGTAATCCCGGTTTGGCAGAAAGCGGCCCGTCCGGCTCTCCTCGCGTCCCAGGGTGTGATTTCCGTCAAGCGCGAAGAACGACCCGGCGCCGATACCGCCTATTCCAATCAAGGCTCGGTATCGTTGCGCCGATGGGTCTATGAACAAGGGCAGCACCTGCAATTCCCCTTTCTAGAAACCAAAGTCCCATTCCGGGTGTTCGCTAATGGGATGGCGGGCCGTGTCGATGGTGGCCGTCAACAGGGCATCGGGGTGCTCCTGCAGCAATGTCATGGGATACTCTGGCGTGAGCGGCCCGAACAGGGCCACACGCAAGGCCGTCTGTTTCCATGGGCCTGTGTCGGAAAAGAGACGCACCTGCCTTGCGGATAGGCATTCTTTTACGCCCAGCGTCACGGACATCGGCGGGACGAATTGATAGGCCGCGCCGAACGAGCGCTGCGCCAGTGCCATGATTGTGTCGAGGTTGTTCTCTTGCACGCGCACGGTGGAGTTTCGCACGTCGTCGAGAGACGCACGGGAGAATGGATGCCGGCGCGCCTGGTTGTACGCAATGTGGCCATCCTGTCCCCAACCGCCGTAGGTGAGGTCGATGGGAGAGGATGCAATTCTCTCGGCGACTTCTGTGACGTTATCACCGTTCAACCACACGCGCTGCTTTTCGGGAACGGCCAGGTCACTCTCCACCGGGCTGTAGAAATGCCGCTCCATGAAAGCGCGAAAGCTGTAAGGATGGTTCCTGGGAAGCTCCCTGGCCTGCCAGTCCAGGCACTCGTCCATATGAAAGACTTCGATGTGCCGAAGACTGACACGCTCGGAGTTCACAAGGTCCGTGAAGGGCTTGTACCAGCAGTTGGGGCCACAGGGAACGATGGCGCGCAGCGCCTTTCCTAACCGATTGCAGTTCGCGATTGCGTCGACCAGCTCCCGCGCCATAAGCGCGCCCATCTCGGCGGAGTCTTTGCAGATGCGAAATGGAATCCGTCGTGCGCGGTGGTTCTCCAACTCGTCCCAAGGCACTCTACACCACTCGTAGAGTTCCTCCGGTTTCACAAAGCCCACGTGCTGCCCCCCCGTGCGTCAGACCGGCGAATGGCGGCTGGTCTATTGGATGCACTTGGAGATCAAAGCGTCAAGGATGCCGGCTGGAAGCCGGCGGTACAACGCCAGGATCAGTTCCACTCAATCACTTGCAGGCACTCGCGCACGGCATTTCGGCGACGCGCTTAATTGCCGCAACCAAGTTCATCAAGTCCTCTTGCGAGCGATCCACTGCCATGAAGACAAAGACGGTGCGCGCAAGATAGTCCAATGTTTTTGGGCATTGCGCCGCGGAGTAGTCGGCTTTGCAGTCCGGATGCGCGTACGGGTTCAGACCGGGGTGGTGTGCACCGCGCAACTCGACGACCGGAGCCCAGTTGACGAAAACGTGACGGCCGGAATCGATAGGCGAACTTACTTCGATGCCCTCCGCTTTCATGCCGTCGATGAAACGCCGCGCGTCCCGAGGAGTCTCGAACAGGAGCGGCAAGATTGTGCCGCAATCGCCGGCGAGGTCGTTTGAAGGGTTGAAAGAGAAGCCGCTCACCGAACTGAGTACTTCCCGCAGGATGGCCTTCTCGCGGCGAAGCAACTCGAGGATTCCGTCAAGGCGGCCCAACTGCACGCGAAGAACCGCGCTGAGGATTTCGTTCATGCGGAAGTTCAGCCCCGCGAAAATCGGAACCGTCATTTCCTCGGCGTGCTCGCGAAATGCCGCGCCCACATCGTGGTAAATCAGCGCACGGTCGTTCACCTTGCGGTCGTTGGTTACCGTCGCCCCGCCTTCGCCGCATGCGATGATCTTGAAGTGGTTGAAGGAAAAGGCCCCTGCCGCACCCATTGAGCCGAGGCGGCGCCCTTTATAGGATCCACCGGGCGATTGGCATGCGTCTTCGAGAACAACAAGGTTGTGCTTCTTTGCCACCGCCAAGATCGCATCCATGTCGCATGGGAATCCCGACATATGAACGGGAATAATGACTTTGGTGCGCGGGGTAATCCTCCGCTCCACGTCTTCGGCGTCGAGTGTCAGCGACTCATCGACCTCGGCAAGGATTGGCACTGCGCCGACGGAAAGGGGGGCCATGGCCGTGGCCATCCACGTATAGGCGGGGACGATTACTTCATCTCCGGGGCCGATGCCTAGTCCGACAAGGCCGCACATCAGCGCGGCGGTGCCGCTGGTTACGGCTACGGCGTGTTTGACGCCAATCTTCGCGGCCCACTCCGCCTCGAATTGGTCGGTTTCTCCACCCTCGCCACCGCGATAGCGAAATAGTTGCTTGGATTCGATGACACGGCGGACCGCCTCTGCCTCTTCCTGCCCCATAATAAACATGAATGTACTCTCCCCTTACGGTTCATGCGGCAATCTCAACTTCTCCGGGCTGTTGCCGAATGTCATACTGTATGTTGAGACCGTAGGCCACAGTCAAGAGCGGAACCCCCTCGTCGCCCCCCCCCAGCGCCGAGTTCCTTGAACAGAGGTGTCGAAGAATTCAATACACCTGTCGAAAGGGAGCCCAACCGCCGGGCTGTAAGCGCGCACGAACACTTGCGGATCATTCTGAAAGGTATTCTAGCGACTAGGCAGCCATAAGTCAACATTTGTTTGTTAATACCGGCTTAGCATTATTACACATTTGCTTTTTATATTCTAAGTGATCTGAGTATTTTCGGCACGAAGTCAAGGAGGCCCTGGCAAGACCTACCTCCCGCTTCATCCTGCTTCCGTCTCCAGAAACTTTGGAGCAGTAAGGATTAACCGGTCTTGAGGAATCGAGTACGCGATGACGCTTGCCCTCTCGAGGTGCGGATTCCCAGTGGCATTCATGAAGGGCCCCGCACTTGCGGCGATGTCGCCAAGTTAAGCGTGCGACACGAGACTCGAATCCGAGCAAGGTTCACTAATGTCGCCATAATACAAGATTACAATTACGACAAAACGCGTTTTTAACAACTTTAACCCTCAAACCTTACAGGCCACTTGTTGCATAATATTGCCTCGTGTGCAATAATGGGAACGTTGAGATATACGGGGGGAAGTATGAACATGGGAATCCCAAGCAAGTCAAGGCGCCCGGTCACAACGAGCGAAATCGCGCGATTAACCGGGTTGTCCCGCTCGACCGTATCCGCAGTGCTCAACGGCAAGACGAATGTGCGCGAGAGTACCCGGCGGAAGGTTCTGGAGTGCATCCGCAAGGGCAACTATGAATCGGGCATGATTGCCAGAACCCTTGTCGGGGAATTGTCCCGCATGGTAGCCGTTTTGGCGTCCAATCTGGGCAGCCCGTTCCACATGATGACGTTTCGCGGGATGAACTCGGTCCTGGAAGCTCACGGGTACCACATCCTTTTCCACAATGTGCGGCCGGAGGACCAAGACGATCCGGAGACCTTGGCCAGCCTACATGCCTACCGCCCGGCGGGCTATATCGTGCTGAAAGGCGCGGAGGGCCGGAATGGGATACACGCGCAAGAGATCGTGCGGGATCGCGTGCCAATCGTGGCGCAGGGAAAGCTGGAGGGGATTGAGACGCATTCGGTGAACTTCGACAATCGCGTTGGCATGAAGCTGGCGACTGATTACGTCATAGGGAAGGGTCACCGGCGGCTGGGGCACTTGGCGGGCCCTACGTTTTCTTTTGGCGCGAAGGAGCGCAAGCTGGGCTTTGTGGAGAGCTTGATCGAACACGACATTCCCATGTCGGAAGCGATCATTGTGGATACAGGAGAGACCGCGACGGCGGGATACGAGGGGGCGCTCGAGGTACTCAAGAATCCCGCGACGCGTCCTACGGCATTGCTTTGTTTCAACGACATGGTTGCGATGGGAGTCTACCGCGCGGCTCACGAGTTGTCGTTGGACATTCCGGAGGACTTGAGCGTCGTTGGCTTCGACGGAATCGACTTTGCGGAATTGCTCGGTCCTCCGCTGACGACGGTGGACATTCATCCGGTGGCACTGGGCGAACAAGCCGCGGAGCTTCTGGTAAAGGCGATCACGAATCAGACAGGCCGGGGTATGGTGGCGCAATGGGTTGCCCCCGGGCTGCTTGAACGGGCGTCGGTCCGTCAGCTATAGCGTCGGACATACAGCGTTCGGAGTCCGGCAATTTGGGAGAATTGCAGGCGCTCCTCAAGCCCCGGCTAAAAAGTGGCTCTTTTCGCGCGACTGTAGTGTTGTCGCGCATTGCGTGGAGGTTGAACCATGACGACGTTAGTTTGCGTTGCGATGTTGCTCCCGATGCTTGCGGGCGGCGAAGCGCCACCAGCCTTTCCTCCGGAGCTTGTCGCGTTTGCGCCCTACGAGCACAATCCGCTTTTCGAAGGGCGGGGCCCGGGCCACTGGGACGAGATGATCCGCGAACGCGGGTGGATCCTCAAGGAAGGCGGCACGTATTACCTGTGGTACACGGGGTACTCGTCCGCCGATTCGGATGTCATGAAACTCGGGCTCGCGACGTCACCGGATGGGCTGACGTGGAAGCGGTACTCGGACGAGCCAATCTACAGCGAACAGTGGGTGGAAGACATGATCGTCGTGAACCACGAGGGCACGTACTACATGTTCGCGGAGGGGAAGAACGACCAGGCCCATTTGTTGACGTCTACGGATCGCGTGCATTGGACCGAAAAGTGGACGCTCGACATTCGCCACGTGGACGGCAGCCCGTTGAAGCCAGGCCCCTTCGGGACACCTTGCGCCTTGTTTGAGAATGGCACGTGGTATCTCTTCTACGAGCGCGACGACGAGGCCATCTGGGTGGCGACCTCCACGGATATGAAGGTTTGGACGAATGTCCAAGACGAGGCCGTCATTAAGCGCGGCCCCGGCGCATACGATCAGACCATGGTAGCTCTCAATCAGATCGTGAAATACGATGGGAGATACTACGCCTACTACCACGCAACCGGGCCCAGCAGCGGACGGGATCGTTGGACGATGAACGTCGCGGTGTCGCCCGACTTGCTTCATTGGGAAAAGTACTCCGGCAATCCCATCATCGACGCGGACTATTCCAGCGGCATCCTGGTCAACGACGGGAAGCAGTATCGAATGTATTGCATGCACCGCGCAGTATCGCTCTTCTTTCCGAAGGGAATCCCCGCGAAAGAATAGCGCCAGGCTCTCGGACGACAGGCAATGCAAAGTGACGGGCAGGGAAATCTCCCGAAACGCAGAGAGGGTGAACCATGAGACGTGCAGGGTATTTCGTTGTTTGCATGAGCTTTGCAACGGTGGCGTTTGGAGCGCCTATCACAACAGGCAGTCTGGTCGATGAGATGTCCGATCTGCATCGATTGTCGAACTACCCGTCGCCTGCTTATAAGACGATTCAATTCTCGTCGTATGACCATCAAAGCACCGTGCCGGGCGATGAAAACTGGTTTGCCAATTCGGACGGATTCGGGAAAGAGGCGGTTCCGAATTTCGAGACCGTCCTGACCCCACCGGAAGGCGATAAGCCCGGCGAGTATTTGATGTGCCATGTGGATGGGCCGGGCGCCATCGTGCGGCTTTGGACTGCGCAGATCGAGGGCACGATTCGATTGTATCTCGACGATACGGAGAAACCCTTTTTCGAGGGGAAGGCACAGGAGTTCTTCTTGCATCCCTACGACCCGTACTTAAGCGCGTCGGGGATCGCGAGCGAGCAATTGACAGGGTCTTTCTATCAGCGGAACGCGTCGTACGCGCCGATTCCATTTGCCAAGCTGTGCAGGGTTGTGTGGGTAGGGAATCACAAAGACACGCACTTCTACGAGATTCAGATTCGCAAGTACGATGCAGGCGCCGAAGTCGCAACCTTCACCGCGAACGATGTGCAGACCTATGCCGAGCACGTACGCCGCGCCGCG
>JBHEKO010000806.1:0-2697 GCA_041859475.1 Candidatus Hydrogenedentales bacterium | reverse complement strand
CCCGCCATGACCGACCTGGCCCTGGCCGAGCACGTCAAGCGCGAGTTTGCCCTTTCCCGTGTCTACTCGACCGAGGTAGCGGATTCGCATCTGCGCGGCGACCTCCATATTCACGACATCGGCCACATCGACCGGCTCCATGGTGGTCGCCACTGGATCGAGTTCGTGAAACGGTTTGGTATGGCATTCCGTACCGGTGGACGCTTCGCGCCGCCCCCGCTCCATGCCGAAGCCTTGATTGCCCAAACCGCCCAGTTCAACGCTGCCCTGCAAAACCACATTTCCGGCGTGAACGCCTGGGACGCGTTCAATGTCCTCATGGCCCCATTCTTGACTGACGTTGACGCGCGCGAGTTGCGACGCTTGGCTCGCCTGCTCATCTTCGGCTTGTCGCCGAACCCGACGGCCCACCGGCGGGTCCCGATAACCGAAATCGGCATCGAGTGGGCCATGCCCGGTCACCTGCGGCAGGTCGAGGCCATCGGCCCCGGAGGCATCTCGACAGGCCGTGTCTACGGCGAGTACCTCTCGGTTGCGCACCGGTTCGCCCAGGAAATCGTCGAAGCCTTGCAGGAAGGGCATTCGCGCCACCCGCTCAACTCCGGCCTCCGCGCCACGATTCGTGTCTCGGACGGCTTCTTCCGAACGACCGGACACAGCGACTTCTTGACGCGAGCCGTCAGCGAAGTGGCCCTCGGCGGACGTCTGCACTTCGTTTTTGATCGCCCGCCGCAGCCGGACCTGGACTTGAGCCTCCAGCCGTGGCAGCCAAGGCAGATGTGCCTGGGCATCGTCAGCCTCAACCTGCCGCGCGCCGCATACCGCGCTGGCGATATCGAAGGTACTCTGAAGGAAGTCGAGGCGCTCAGCGCCATGGCCGTCCGGGCGCACGTGGAAAAGCGTATCTTCATCCTGCGCCTTCTTGCGCTGCGCAGCATCGGCCCCCTGAGCCTCCTTGCATTCGATCACGCCGGACGCCGATACCTCGACATCGAACAGGTCGTTGGTTCCGTGGGCGTCGTGGGCCTGAACGAATGCGTGCAAGCCCTCCTCGGACATGAGTTGCACGCCACCAGCGAGGCCGCCTCGCTAGGGCGGCGTATCCTCGAAAGCGTCCATGCGGGCATCAATGCCGCGGGCGACAAAGAGCATCTTCGGGTCGCCATCGCCTCGGTAGAAGACGAGGCCGTGCTTCGCCGGTTCGCCGCCGTCGACTTGCAGCACTTCCCCGAGCAGACCGCCCACTTGGTCAAGGCCGACCCCCTCACGCAAGACACCTACTACACGGGCGGGGCTCGATTTGCCTGCCGCGCGGGCTTGACCCTTATGGAGCGCGCGCGAAGCGAAGGCCAATTCCACGACCTCCTTCACGAAGAAGCACTCACCACGGTCCCTCTGGCCGACTCCGACATCTCCGCCGATGCCATCGCCGCATTTGTCGAAAAAGTATTCCTCCAGACCCGGGTCCGGCGTCTGGTTTTCAAACGCTCCCCATCGCTTTTCTGAGCCAGACTTCTCTGTAAGGCGCTGCATGACAATGCGTTGCGCTGTCTGTCTGTTTTCTCGGGAATATGAGACGCCCCGCGCCGATCACGAATTTTCTGTAATGAAGGAACTCTTTCGACTTTATGGTAATTGAAAGAAGTAGGGGGGTGCCCTATACTCCCCAAAGGCACCGTTGTGTACGGAAAGGCGACAGCGTATGTGGCGCTCTCGCGACAAATCGACGGGCAAAGAGGGGTAATTTATAGCCATGACTTGGAAGAAGACTGTCCTGCTGGCGGCCGTGCTGGCAGTTTTGGCGCCAGTGGCGGGTGCCGTCGTTTCGCTTGTGGATGCCTCAGGCGTGCAATTCGACATCAACACCAACGTGGCGGCCACCACTTCGCTTAGCGCCTCGGGTGCTGCCAAAGAAGTCGAATACACAACGTCGGTTTCCGGAGTCACCACCAGCCTTGGAGGAACCGAAACGTTGCTCCTCACAAACGGCGTCGACGGATATGCCGGGCTGCTCGTGAACGGAGCAAGCTACAACCAGAACGGCTCAGTGACAACGACCTGCCAAGGCGAGACGTCGCTAACGGAGCGCCAGATTGTCTTCGCGGAACAGACCATCGATGAATTCACGGTCCAGCGCAAAGTATTCGTGCCGGACGACGAGTCCTTCTGCCGGTGGCTGAACATTATTACGAACACCTCCGCGTCCGACGCGGATGCGACCCTGACACTTGTGGGCTCGCTCGGTTCCGGAACCGACACGGTTATCGGCGCCACGTCCACCGCCCCCGTCAACACGGTCACGACTTCAGACCGGTGGGTCGTCACCTACGAAGACTACGATGTCTCTGGTCATTCCGCCAGCCCACGTCTTGGCCATGTGCTCCAGGGCCCCGGACGCCGCATCGGACCATCCTCTGCTACGTTCACGGCCGGAGCCGCCAACATCGCAACGGAATACAGCTTCACCCTTGACGCAGGCGAAACCCTCATCGTCATGCAAGTTCTCACTGCAAAGCCAAGCATCGACGAGGCAAAAGCGCAGTGCGACGCCATCCTGGCGTTGCCGGAATCGTTGTTGACCTGCCTGACCGATGCCGAGCGAGCGGACATCGTCAACTTCGACTTGGTCGCCCCTACCGTCTCCATCACTTCTGCGACAAGCCAGACTACCAGCCAGTCCCCAATCCCCGTCACGGT
>JBHEKO010000471.1:0-9356 GCA_041859475.1 Candidatus Hydrogenedentales bacterium | reverse complement strand
TCGTAGGTCAGTTCGGGTTTCGGCTCCATCTTGCGGAAGTCCATCACCTTCACGCGCACTTCGGGGAACTCCGGCGTGATGCCGGGACTGATGACCAATTGGTAGAGGTCTTTCGAGCCGCGCCGTATTGCGGCGAAGACTTCGACGGAATCGCGGTCGTAGAGGGCGGCCTCGTCGGCGTTTTCCAGGAGTATGTCGTCTTGTACCGTGACCAGGACTAGAAGGCCGCGGTCGTCCCACGCCAGCCGGAACTCCGGTTTGAGGTCGGCGAGCGGTTGAAAGCGGCCATCCTTGTCGAGCATCAACTCGACGCGGTAGCCGTTGTCTTTCCAGTCCGCAGTATCGCCATCGACGGCGATGCCCGCAAGCTTGGGGACGTCGAACAGCGGCGTGGGCGGGTCCACGGCAAAGGCTGTTGGGTGAACGGCAAGGACCAACATCGCAAATAGGACAGGTGCAATACGCATGGTAGACTCTCCCGTGCCGAAGCAGAATCCTCGGCGATACAAACGAAAAGACAAACCCCTTAACCTTGACCCCACAACCGTGCCGTTTTCGTTTGGCGGGGCAGATGAATCGGCGTTGCCCAAGCCGCACGCACCACAGCGTACACTGTCGATTGGGGCGATCGCGAGAAGACAGGGAAGACGGAAGATCGACGGGCCCGGAAATTCAGGTGCGGACACGTCCACGCGCTGGATGGGACTCGGGATGTGCAAACGTGCGAAGGGGGGGGCGGTCAAAGTGGCGTTTCGGGTTGGGGGGGCTCGTGTTGAATTGCGCTCTGAGGCGTTGTCAGGCTGTTCATCGGGCGCACCTCTTTCATTCTTCTGGGAGGACCGTGTATTCTGTTGGTAATTACCAATCAGATAAATGGAGCATTTGGCATGACATTTGAGAACGCGGTTGTGGCGGTTACGCTGGACCCGGCGACGGGCGGCTTTGCTTCGATTCGGGACAAGCGAATCGGACACGAATACGTTGCCGCGCCGGACAGGGCCCTGCTCTGGCGGCTGATTGCCCCGGAAGGCGACCGGCATTTCGTGCATATCGATGCCTCTATGCCTGCGATTCAGGTTTCCGGTTCGACCGCGACACTTGCGTATGTGCAGCCCGGCGCTTCCGCCACGGTTACCCTGACTCTCGTTGACGACGCAATAGAGGCCCGGCTGAAGGTGACCAACACGGGAGCCGCAAACATCGAGGAAGTCATGTTTCCGTGGGTGCGTGGGCTGGGTCCGTTCCCCGGCGCGAAATTCGTGTGGCCGCACTTCTGGGGCCGCAAAATGGACGATCCCTTCGGGAAGGACTTCGGAGGCGACCACCACACCTGGAACGAGTGGACACAGAAGAAGGATGCGCGCTATCCCGGGCACATGGCGTCGCCGTGGTGCGACCTCGGCAACGAGCAGCATGGCATCGCGTTGGAAGGCCGTCATCGGGATTTCTCGATCATGGATTTCAACATTCACAAGATCGTCGAGAAAGACCGCGACCCGGTCCGGCGCACACTCGATGCGGTCACGGTGCACCCGCGCCGCATCAAACCGGGAGAATCGTGGGAATCACCGACGGTCCGAATGCTCGTGCATCAGGGGGATTGGCACGTGCCGGCCAGGCAACGCCGCGAGTGGCTGGAGACGTGGATCGCCAAACCGCAGCGTCCTGCCAAATTCGCGGAAGCCATCGGGTGGCACTTCTACTTCATGAAGCACCAGGATGGACTCGAAGTGAACACCTACGCTGATTTGCCCGCCATGGCGGAGGCATCGCTCAAGGCCGGATGTCCGTATCTACTTGTGTTTGGGTGGCAAACGGGCGGCCACGACAACAACTACATGTACCGCTACGTCCCGAACGAGGCGTGGGGGGGCGAGGCGGCGTTGCGCGAGGCGCTTGAGAAAGTGCGCGCGATGGGTGTTGAAGTCATGCCTTTCTATAACGGCACGCTGGCGAATGTGGAGATGCCCGAGCACAAGGAGTTTGGCCATCGTTGGGAGGCCAAGACGCGGGAGGGCCACCCCTACTACGCGGGGGACTGGGCGCGCCACAACTTCGAAGCGATTACGCGGAACCGCGCCATGCTGCACCACGAAATCGCGCCATGCGCTGAACACCGCGCGTACTTTCTGGAATCGATACGTCGCATTGTTCAGCAATATGGGTTCGGCAATACCCAACTAGATCAGATATCCGAAAAGATGCTTGTCGACTACAACGAGGACCACGTGGAGACCACGCCCGACCGTGTGTACGTGGATGGACTGGCTAAGCTGTTGCCCGAAGTCCGAAGGCTCGTGCGTGAAGCAAATGAGCAAGGCGTGGTGATTTCCGAATGCCTCAACGAGTTCACCGGGCAGTGGTGCGACAGTTCGTGGGACTGGAACATCCTGCTGCCGTTCCCCGAGCCCATTCTCTATACCATGCCGTGGGTGTTTGCGAGCCACGAAGTCGATGCACTCGAATACGCCGAAGCGAACTCCGCTTTTGCGTACAAGATGCACCTCGACATGAAGATCGACGGAGGGGACGCGCCCATCGACAAGTATCCGGCCTTTGCCGATCACGTTCGCCGCAATGCCGAGCTGCGCAAGAAGGTTGCTCCGTATTACGTCTACGCGGATTTCTGTGATCAGGATGGCATCCAGTGCGAAGCGTCGGACCACATCATCACCAAGGTCTATCGCAATCCCGTGACGAAGAAGACAGGGATTGTGCTAGCCGAAACACAGAATAAGGCAGGTGAACAAAGGCTGCGCTTCACGCGGATGGCGGGCCTCAAGGCCATGAAGCTGGAATCGAATTCGGGGAGATCAACCAACCTCGCATGGAGCGAAGAACTCGCAATTGCCCTCGCCCCATACGAGGTTGTTGTCTTGTGCCTAGACGAAGCTTCCGAAGCTGGGCAGAACTAAACGTCTTCTTTGCAGCTTCCAAGTCCGAAGCTGCACTTGATGCAATCGACGACGCTGGGTTCTCCACAACAGATTGGATAGCCGCCGTTAAAGCACTCGGCAAACGAGAGGCATGCAACGGCCGGCACACGAGAGGACGAGATCCGCACAAGATGTTTCATACTGGTACTCCTTCTACTGGCTCCACTGCCTGTTGCTTCATGCTACATCCGGCACGGAGCATCGTCAAGAAGATTCGCCTAGAATCCTCCACGCAATCTGGCCCTGTTCTCACGTAGTGTGGAGACGGGGCCACGGCGCTCCTTGTAGTTGCTCACGCAACCGCTGTAGGCTCAAGGCCACGTGTTGCCGCGCGCGTTCCGGTACCTATCGACCAGCGCCCGGCGACGTATTGGGGGCCATGCCCGGTGGGGCTGAGGAGTCGAGCCTTATGCGTTTATCTCTGCCGCGAATTTCTCGCTGGGGCAATTGCGCGCTGACAGCCCTTGTTGCCGTCGCGTTGAGTTTCGGGACCGCTGCGCAAGCGCCGGAAATACCAACCGTGACCGACAAGACACTGGTTGCGTGGGTGTACTTGAGTGACCTTGATCAACGCGCAGGAAGCGCTCTGACTCTGGATGATCGAAAAACTCATTTTGACGGAATCATCTTTGGCGAAATCGCGCCGGGGAAATGGATGGCCGGAAGCGACGGTTTTTCGCGGAGCGCAAAGGACCAAAGCGCGAACCCTGCCGAGACTGCCGGGCCAAAGGACCGCGTGCAAATCGCCGTGGTCTATCGCGGGAAAGAGGTCACGCTCTATCGCGACGGACAACAATACGCACATTACACCATCGACAATCCGCAGACCTTTGGACCGGGCTGCGTCGTCGTGATGGGGTTGCGGCACCTCGAAGCCACCGACCACGCGTGTCTCGCGGGGGCTATCGACGATGCGCGGATTTACGGCAGCGCGTTGCCGCCGGAGCAGGTCGCTTCCCTGAAGCCTGACCAGGCCTCCGAGCCCAAGCCGCTGGCGTGGTGGACGTTTCAGGACGGCCGCGTGCGCGACGAAATGGGACTCTTCCCCGAGACCTTGCTGATGGGCAACGCGCGCGTTGAAGATGGCGCGCTCGTGCTCGACGGCAAGCAGAGCTATCTTGTCGCGGCCCCGAAAGGCCTCGCGGCGCAGACGCTGTCTCCGCCCCAAGGGAACGACACAACGCGCATCGCACGAGCACACCGCGTGGGCCTTATCGATGACCCACAGCGCCCGGCCTATCACTTCGTCGTGCCGGAAGGTGTCTGCATGCCCTTCGATCCGAACGGCGCGTTGTATTGGAGGGGCAAGTACCATCTCCAATACATCTACCAGGACGAACGCGGTTGCTGCTGGGGGCACGCGTCGAGCGTGGACCTTGTTCATTGGCAGTTTCATCCCACGGCCCTGTATCCGGGAGAAGGCGACGTGGACCGGGGGATGTTCAGCGGCAACGCATTCGTCAATCAAAAGGGTGAAGCGACGGCGCTGTTTCACGGCGTGGATGCGGGGAATTGCATCGCGACGAGTTCCGACGACGACCTCATCCATTGGACCAAGCTCGCGTCGAATCCGATCATCCCCAATCCGAAGAAAGGCGACCCTGATTTTGGAAAGTACACGTCGTGGGACCCGCACGGCTGGGTCGAGGGCGACACGTATTACGGGCTCTTCGGGGGCATGCCGGGCTCGGGCGTTCCTGCGACTCTGTTTAAGGGGAAGGAACTCGACAAGTGGGCGTACGTCGGGAATTTTCTCGACCACGACTTGCCGGAGATCAACGCGGACGACGACATCTCGTGTCCGGACTTTTTCAAGATCGGCGACAAACACATGCTGCTGTGCATCAGCCACAAGCGTGGCTGCCGCTATTATCTCGGACGCTGGGAGAACGAGAAGTTCTACCCCGAAACGCATGCGTGGATGAACTGGCCCGGCGGCTCCTTCTTCGCGCCGGAGAGCCTTCTCGACAACCAGGGCAGGCGCATCATGTGGGCGTGGGTGTTGGACTTCATGCCGGGCCAGGAACCGCCGAAGACGGGGTGGAGCGGCACGATGAGTTTGCCTCGCCACCTGTGGCTTGCGGACGACGGCACGCTACGCATGGCTCCGGTGAAAGAGGTCGAAGCGCTACGATATGACCCGCGGCACAAAGAGGGTATCGCCTTGGCCGACGGCAAGGCGGTGACGCTCGACGACGTGCGCGGCGAATGCCTCGATCTCGCGCTGGAGATTCAGCCCGGCGATGCCAAGCAGATCGCGATTGTCGTGCGCCGCTCGCCCAATGGCGAAGAAGAGACGCCAATCGTTTACGATGCAGCCGCGGGCACGTTGCGCGTGGAACTTGGAAAGTCGTCGCAGGGCGGATATCTGAAGCACGTTTCGTACATCATCGCTGTCGGTGGCGGAGACAATCCGGAAGTGACGGCGCAGGTTGCGCCGTTCAAACTCAACGACGGCGAACCGTTGCGGTTGCGGATTCTCCTCGACAAATCGATCCTCGAAATCTTCGCCAACGAGCGTCAGGCCGTCACGCAACGCATCGACCCCACGCGGCCAGATAGCGTCGGCATAACGTTGTCGGCTACCGGTGGCAGCGCAACGGTGAAGACGCTCGACGCGTGGGCCATGGCCGCGACGAACCCATGGTAGGAGTTCAAGACTCGCAGCCGAGGGCGGCTGGGCCACCTTCAGCAAGCTTTGGTCAGAGTGGGCCAGCCTCCCTCGGCTGCCGTTTGTTGTCCGTACGATGAGCGCGTCGTGTGTTGGCCGGCAATACACCTTTGCTCTAAGGTGCCTTGTGTTTGCCCAGAAGCTCGACGATCGCTTTCGCTTTCTCCCTGTCAGGCGTTCCGCTTGCATGTTCGAGCGACTTCTCGGCAAGTGCAATCGGGCTCTGCGACTTGCCCGATGGCCCGGTGATGGCGAGATTGGAGTCGGCTCCGTGCTTTAGCAGGAGGCCCACGGCATCGACATCCTTTCGCAGCACGGCGGCAAACAAGGGCGATGCTTTGGCGTTGAATGTGGTCGATCCGAAGTTGATGTCCTTGACTCCCGCCTTAAGTACCGCTTCAAGCATCTCGATCTTTCCAGCGGTTACGGCGTGGTTTAGAAGCGATTGCTGGGAGACTTCCACGCGCCCATCCTTCCTCTTGTTATACAGAGTCTCGATGGCGTTCGGATCGGACCTCGATGCGAGTATTTCGGTGAACAACGTGGTATCGGCATCCTCCATATACACGGCATTGATGGCCATGTGAACGGGAAATGTGCGATAGGTGAGGAGGTCGCCCGAATGGTTTGTTTGCAGAGCCTTGGCCCAAACCGGGGCCCGCATATCCACTCCGGCCAGCACGTACTTCGTGATTTGCGCGCGGTCGCCACGCCAAAGCGCCGCGCCCAGTGCGCTCGATATCCATGTGATCCAAGCATCGCTCGACTTAAACGAGACGAGTGCCGCCGGGTTCTCCGGATAGGTTTCGCCCAGGGGAACGGCGCTGGCGCATGCGGCCTCGAATGCACTGAGTTCCAGTTGAAACGGCGACGAATTCGCGGGCTGGTCTTGCTGAGGCGTTTGCCCACAGATTACTGCAGTCACCGTGAAGATGCATGGCAATAGGATGTTCATTGCAGTCTCTCCCAGTCGACCTAAGCCCTGGCCCATGAGCAATAGTACATGCTACATAAGACGGTATGCCACGAGAGGCGTGCGGCCATATTTGGGCTTCGCACATCCTATGCGCATACTCGACTATATTGATCATAGGTGGCGCGCAGTCAGTACTTCGGGGGGGCAGCGAAATGGACGCCGGCAAAGCAGAATTCGATTGGTCGTCTTGGTATCGGCGGTGGGAGGCGATGATGAACGCCTACACCCACGAGCGCGCGTACCGTTTCCGGACGTTGCTCGAAATGGCGCGGCTGGACCGAGAGAAGCCGGTGCGGATTCTTGACCTGGGATGTGGGCCGGGGCCGTTGTCGTTCGAAGCGATTCGGCACTATCCGAATGCGTACGTTGTCGCTGTGGACATCAATCCAGTCCTGCTTGCCATGGGCAGGCACGTGGCGAAAGAGACGACTCAAACCATCGAGTTTATTGAGGCGGACTTTCGTCAGGCCGGGTGGTGGGCCCCATTTCGTAACAGCTTCGATCTGGTGATGTCAGCGACAACGCTGCACTGGCTCAGCGAATCCAGCTTACGCACGACGCATAGCTGTATTTTCGGCGCGCTTAAGCCCGGTGGCCGTTTCTTGAATTCGGACCATTTCGCGAGCGACGTCCAGGAGACTACAGAGTTCTATCGCCAACTTACGTCGGCCCGCCAGGAAGAGAAGAAGAAAAACTCCGGCGCGGACACGTGGGAACAGTATTGGGAATGGCTCACCTCAAGCCTTGGAAATGTCAGAGTCTCTTTCGCGGATGTAGCACCCTCCGCTTGGGAAGGCACCGATGATGGTCTTCCAAAACACTTCCACTACGAAACACTTCGCAATTGCGGATTCGACGAAATCGAGTTCCATTGGCAAGACTTAGGCGATGGGATACTGTCGGCGAAGAAGCCGAACCTTACCGCTTCGCAGTAGCCATAGAGAAACACCGGCGGTTACGTTAATCGCTCCACTTCGGTGATGAACCGCTCTCGGAACCTTCAATGCGTTGTTGGTGTGTAGCCTCCCGCTTCGGTGCGGAACCCGATGGCGATGCGATTCCATGCGTTGATTGTGCAGATGAGCACCGTCAGGTTCATCAGCGACTCCTCGTCGAACTGTTGACGGACATGCTCATACACGTCGTC
The DNA here is from genome assembly GCA_041859475.1 of Candidatus Hydrogenedentales bacterium. Lineage (GTDB taxonomy): Bacteria > Hydrogenedentota > Hydrogenedentia > Hydrogenedentales > SLHB01 > JAIBAQ01. Next base: position 1,626 of record JBHEKO010000471.1, on the reverse strand, counting down.
AGGGGCATGCGTGTCCGCGACGCGCGTCAGGGCATCGGTCCAGGCGAGGGCGGCGCGTTCCCGTTCGGTGAAGTACGGCGCTTCCTGCCACGTGGCTACGCCGTATAAGCGCTGTTCGGTTTCGCCGGCCGCGCGCGCATCTTTCCAATGCATGTCTACACAATACGCGCATCCGTTGATTAACGAAGCCCGCAACTTGATGAGTTCACGCAAGCCTGGCTCAATTCCGCTGTTGAGCGCAAACGATTCGAGTTTGAGCATGGCCTGCAATGCGGTTGGTGATGCGGAGGCATAGTTCATACGTTGTTGCATAGTCACTCTCCTTGCAGCGGTCTTCCTGGGCGCCCGCGCCCGGACAAGTAGAACAACGCGGCCGGATTCATCGGCGATTCACTGTCGAAACGTTGGCACACACGCTTATCCACATCGTCACGAGTATGCGTGTTGGCAATGCGTGCGAATAGGTCGGTCATCGCCACCACCGCCCTTCGCGCCGGTCCAGTGGTGTCTATCCCAAAAGATGTGTCCCGTGCGTGACTGCCGCTCCAGCACGAAGTGCCGCGGCAACGAGCGTCGTCTCCGCGAATTCTTCCTTGGTGGCGCCTGCTTTAACCGCTGCCTGCCTGTGAAGTTCGATGCAATAGGGACATTGCGTTGTCAATGCCACGGCGACCGCCATCAGTTCCTTGTATTTCTTTGGGATCGCCCCATCGGCGAGCGCGGCTTTGTCGAAGGCAAGGAAAGCCTCAGTCCCTGGTTTCGCCAGTTCGCCCAATGTTTCGATCTTTTTCAGGTTGTCCATCGAGTACATTGCAAGTTCCCTCATTGGTTTGTAGAAACGGTGTCGCTGTTGCGGGTTCGCCTCCGTGCCGCATCTTAAGTCGAGTCGCGCCATCGAACTCACGTTTGTGACCGTTCATGGAATCTCGATTCTTTCAGTTCGATTGAACTATCCAATCGGCTTAAGACATAACCAATCGCGGCGGCTGCTCCGCGTGTCCGTGTCCGGACAGGTAGAGTAACAACGATGCACAGCCAGTTTATTGCCGAAGTTCGTGGTTTGCTAGCCGTTCCAATTGCTTCACGCGTGTGGTTTGGCAAGTTGCCTGAAGCAGGTTTTGAACAGCGATGCGCACAGATTTACCGCTGGCGTAGGCGCGTTTCACGGCGGGCTGGATGTCGTTGGCGTTCACATCCAATTCGCGGCTGTCTTCCCGCGAAAAAGAAATAATCGACAAACGGAACGGCCAAAATCCGAGAGCGCTACGTCATTTCGCTTTTGCGTCTCGACGCGTCCTCTCGATTCGGACACAATCGTCAAGGCGCTTCTTCAATGCCGCATCTAGCGAGAGATGCGCCACTTCTTTGTAAGCCTCATCCTTCCATTTCCAAACTTCGCGCATGGCTTTGGAGTCGCACGTCTTCTTCATGGAGCATGTCCTTTGGAATCATGGAAAGCGACATAGAACCATCGTCGTACAAATGGCCGGCAAGATTCTGCAACGCCCGGCAACCGCCCTCCGGATTAATCCGCTGAAGCAACTTGCGTAACTCCTCGGCGCTGATTCCCGCCAAGCGTAGAATGCCTTGGATGAGGCCAAGCTTCAGAGTGCGGCCCGAAGGAAT
>JBHEKO010000289.1:0-14903 GCA_041859475.1 Candidatus Hydrogenedentales bacterium | reverse complement strand
CCCGCACCCGGCTGACGTTTCTCGGCATTGCGTTTCTGGTGCCGTGGCTGATGTTCTCGGTGAAGACCACGCAGGGTGCGCGCATGTTTGTCTATGCGCTTCCTTTTCTCGCTGGACTTCTGGGGATCGCCGTGGATGCACTCTGGTCGGGCCCCGCGAAGAATGCGCGCGTGCTTCGAGTCCTCGCTGCGCTCCTACTAGTCGCAGCCTTTGCTTCCTCTGCGATGCAACTCCCCGAAGTCCTCCGGACGCGTTCCGCCATGCCGGATGCGCTCGCCTACGTTCGCGCCTCCGGCGACCCGCGCGCATGCGCGGAGTGGTACGCGGTTCTGGACGCATATTTGATCCAAGAGTCGATGCAAGGGAGCAATGTGTACGAGTACCTCGCGCGGAAAGAACCCGTGCCCAAGCACTTCCTGAGCGATTGGGCGGGGCTGTACAACTTGCGGTATCCCGATCAACCGGAGGCGCTTTCGCCGGAAGCGGTTCCGGTCCGGACGTTTCGCCACGAGTTCGGTCGAATCTTCTTGGAGACGGAAGCCTTCCCATCCCTTGGCGATCCTCTGAAGAATATCGCCTGGACGCGGGCGCTCGACTTGGACCGTGCGCGGAAGCTCTTGGTCTATGACTATGCGGCAAGCGCGCCCGCCGCACCGTGAATCGATCGTATAGGTAGGGACCGTTAGCCGTGAATTGAGTGTATAGGTAGGGACGTTTCGCCGAAACGTCCGCGGATAACCGAAGTCAACGGAAAGAGGCAAGAGAGGCGCTTTCGGCGAAAGCGCCCCACCTTGAAAGCGCATTGCGTTGAAACCGGTATACTACGAGCCGGTCTTGTACAGGAAGTCTCGATGAACATACTCGGAATTGGCGGATACTCCCACGATTCGGCAGCAGCCCTCGTTTGCGATGGGAAGCTTGTTGCCGCGGTCGCGGAGGAGCGCCTGTCGCGCATCAAGCACCAAGGCGGCGTGCCGCATCGCGCCGCGCAGTTTTGCCTCGATCACGCGGGCCTGAAACGCGAAGACATCGATCACGTCTGCTGCTACATGCGGCCCGGCGTGCGTATCGGGCGGCGCATCCCGTACCGGCTGGGACAAATGCTTCGAAGTCCGTATTACAGCGCTGGATTCATTGCCTACGAGCTGGGGCACAACGCGCAGTACGTTTCGGGAATGCGCGGCCTTTTGGGTCCGAAGACACAGCTTCATTTCATGGAGCACCACCCCGCGCACACGGCGTCGTCATTTCTCGTGAGTCCCTTCGACGAGGCGGCGCTGCTTTCCATCGACTACGTGGGCGAGTGGGCGGCGTCGTGGGCAGGAGTAGGACGCGGCACGAAGGTCGAGCCGCTCTTTCACGAGAACTACCCCAATTCGCTGGGGGTTTTTTACACGGCTATCACGGATTACTTGGGCTTCTTGCGCGCGAGTGACGAGTACAAGGTCATGGGTCTCGCGTCGTATGGCGAGCCCGAATACATCGACGAGTTCCGGCGCATCGTACGGCTGTTGCCGCACGGACGCTATGCGCTCGACCTGTCGTGGTTTCAATGCCACTACCTGCCCGGGTCGCGTTGCGGCTATTTCTCGCGCAAATTCATCGACCGGTTCGGCGCTAAACGCGCGAAGGGCGAACCTATCGAGACGCGGCATCAGAACCTTGCGGCATCGGCGCAGTGCGTGTTGGAAGAGACCGGACTTCACATCGCGAAACATCTCCACGAGCAGACGGGCTTGAAGCGGTTGTGCATGGCGGGTGGTGTGGCGCTGAATTGTTCGATGAATGGCCGCCTCTTGCGCGAGTCGCCCTTCGACGAGATCTTCATCCAGCCCGCGGCGGGCGACGACGGGATCGGGATCGGCGGGGCGTTTCAACTGTGGCACGCGCTTTCGGGAAAGGGACGCTCGTTCGTCATGCGCGATGCGTTGCTGGGCCCGGAGTTTTCGAACGAGGCCATACGCACGTTTCTCGACCGCGCGAAGATTGCCTATGAGTCTCCCGCGAACGTGGTCGAGCGCGCCGCGGACTTGTTGGCGGAAGGCAACATCGTCGGCTGGTTTCAGGGCCGTATGGAATTTGGACCCCGCGCGCTCGGCTCCCGCAGCATCCTCGCGGACCCCACGCGCCCCGACATGAAAGACCTTCTGAACAAGTACGTGAAGCACCGCGAAGAGTTCCGGCCATTCGCACCGAGCTGTCTCGCGGAGCGCGCGAGCGACTATTTCGAGGGATGCACGGATTCGCCGTTCATGCTGTTTGTGCACCGCGTGAGGCCCGAGAAGCGCGCGTCCGTGCCCGCGATAACGCACATCGACGGCACGGCCCGGGTGCAGACGGTCTCCGCGGACAACGCGCCCCGGTACCATGCGCTTATCGCCGCCTTCGAGAAACGGCGCGGCGTGCCCATGGTGCTGAACACCTCGTTCAACGTCATGGGAGAGCCGATTGTACATTCGCCTTCGGACGCCGTACGCTGTTTCTACAGCACCGGCATGGACGCGTTGGTTATCGGCGACTATGTGATTAAAAAGCAATGAACACGCAAAGCGACGAATCGACGTGTCGTCTCCTCATCTTCGGGGCCACGGGCACCGGAGCCACGACACTCGCCGATATCTTGTCGGACGAAGCAATCGATTGTCCGCATGTCGATCTGGACGATTACTTGTGGTTTCCCTCCGATCCTCCATACCAAAAGCGCCGCACCCTCCGCGAAGTTCATGCGATTGTGCTGGAGGACATTCGCGATTTCCCGGCGTGGATTGTTTCAGGCGCGTCGGTCGCTTGGCTCGACGAGTTGGAGGCGATGATCGATCTGGCCGTCTTCCTGTGGTTGCCTTCAGACCTCCGAATCGCGCGCCTGGAGCGCCGTGAACTTCTGAAACTCGGCAGCGAACGCATCGCAACCGGCGGCGACCTTCACGAGCAGTCGCAGGCATTCCTGCAATGGGCAGCGCAGTATGACAAGGGTTCCCTGCCGGGATGGGACCGCGAGAGCCATGAGCAATGGATCAAGCGTGCATCCTGCCCCGTATTGCGGCTTGAAGGCGACATGCCGGTTGCCGTGCGCGTCGACCGCGTCCTCCTGGCGTTGTACGACATGAAGGAAGGCAGCGAGTTGCATGGCCGGTAAATCCCTGCGCTCCGCCGTGATCCTCACGGCCGACTATCCGCCTATCGAGGGCGGAATCAGTACGGTTGCCGTGAATGTGGCCCGCGAGATGGCGGCATCGGGGTGGGCAGTGACGGTTGTTGCTCCTTTCTTTCCGGACATGAAGACCTTCGATCATACGGAACCCGTCAGCGTCGTACGCTTTCGCGGATACGTGTTGGGGCCGTTGCGCGTCGTCCCCATGGCTGTTGCGGCGTGGCCGCTCATTCGCCGCGCGGATGTGGTTCTGGGAATCAACGTCTCCCACGGCGGGCTCATCGCGTACGTTGCGCATTGCCTCGTACGGAAGCCCTACGTTCTTTTCGCATACGGATACGAGTTTCTGAAATTCCGTCAGCGACCCCTGTTGCAGTCGACCTTGCGCGCGGTTTATGCGCGTGCGCAAACCGTCGTGGCGATCAGCCGCTTCACGCGGGACGCGCTTGTCGCGTTCGGTGTCGATGATAGCAAGGTTAGCACTATCCTTCCGGGAGCTTCTCCGCCGAAACCGGTCGCCGATGATATCATTGAACGCATCAGGTTGAAGTACGTCCTTGAGGACCGTCGCGTCATCCTAGCCGTGGGAAGGCTGATCCCTCGCAAGGGACACGTGACGCTCATTCGAGCGATGCCGCGCATACTCGAACGTGTGCCAAACGCGTGCTTGATCGTTGTGGGCCGCGGGCCAACGATGAGCGAATGCTCGCGCGTTGCGTGCGAGTTGGGCGTTCGCGAGGCCATTCGTTTTCCGGGATACGTCGCGGATGACGAAGTGGCGGCGCTCTATAATATCTGCGACGTTTTTGCCCTACCCACCGGCGGCGACGAGGACGAACACGTCGAAGGATTTGGCCTTGTGTTCTCCGAGGCGCATGCCCAAGGAAAGCCCGTCGTGGCGGGCCGCGCAGGAGGCGTCACCGATGCGGTGCTCGACGGCGAGACCGGGTTGCTGGTCGAGCCGGGAGATGAGCAGGCCACCGCGGACGCAATCCTGCGAATTCTGGACGACCCGGAGTTTGCGCATAAGCTGGGCGAGAACGGGCGCCGGCGTGTGGAGACGGAACTCAATTGGGCCGTGTTTACGCGCCGTATGCTCGAAGCGTCAGGGCTCTTGCCATGAAACGCATTCGCGTCGCCCACGTTATCACACGCTTGTGCAAGGGGGGCGCGCAAGAGAACACGTTCCACAGCGTGCGCCTGGCGAACCGCGAGCGGTTCGAGGTAGACCTTATCAGCGGCCCGACAGTGGGAGCGGAGGGCAGCATCGAAAAGGCGGTACATGACGCGGGCATCGAAATCGTCCGCGTTCCCGGTCTTGTTCGCGAAGTGCATCCGATCAAGGACATCAGCGCCTGCCGCGATCTGACGCGACTATTTCGGTCTCGCACGTACGATATCGTCCACACGCACACGTCCAAGGCGGGATATGTCGGCCGGCTTGCGGCCGCGCGCGCGAAGGTGCCTATCGTTGTGCACACGCCGCACGGGCACATCTTCTTCGGATACTTCAACGCCATCCTCACGCGGGCCTTCACGCTGATGGAACAGCACGCGGCGAAGCATTCGGACAGGCTTATCGCGTTGACTCCGAGAGGAATTCGCGAGCACCTCGAACAAGGCGTGGGCCGCCCCGAGCAATGGACCGCGATCTTCAGTGGAATCGACCTGAGACCCTTTGAAGAAGCGACGCGCCGCCGTGATGCGACGCGCGCCGGACTGGGCATCTCCCCGGAGGCCATTCTGGTCGGCGGAGTCGGGCGCCTTGAACCAGTCAAGGGTTTCTCGTACTTTATCGACGCGGCTCGCGTCATTGCGCGGAGCGCGCCGCACGCGCAGTTTGTCGTGGTTGGCGACGGCTCCATGGCGGAAGAGCTGCGAAACGCGGGCGCGGACCTGGGCGAGCGACTGCATTTTCTCGGGTTGCGGCACGACGTGCCGGAGCTTATGGCTGCAATGGATATATTTGTGGTGCCCTCGATCAACGAAGGCATGGGACGTGTGCTTATTGAGGCGGCGGCGGCGGGCGTGCCTGCCGTGGCGTCGGCAGTAGGCGGCGTGCCGGATATCGTGCGCGACGGCGAAACGGGATTTCTTGTGCCCCCGAGGAGCGCCGGGGACTTGGCCAAGGCCGTCATGCGATTGCTGGAGGATGCGCCGTTGCGCGCGCGCATGGGCCTTGTAGCGCGCACGCATGCGCAAGGATTTAGCCTGGAACGAATGGTGACGGAAATCGAAACACTCTATGAAACCCTGATCAAGGAGAAGCGACTTGACGCCTGAAGATCTATTCCTCTCCAAGCAGCGCCTGCTGGTAATTGCTCCCCATGCCGACGACGAATGTTTCGGCTGCGCGGGGACCATGGCGCGCATCAAGCATCTTGGCGGCGAGGTCTACTGCATCGTGTGTTCCGTCGGCGACCTCAAGCATTACGATGGTAAAGAGGGAATCGTCTCCGGGAGCACCCGCGAGCAGGAGTTCGCGAAGGTAATGGATTTCCTGAAGGTGGACGATTGGGAAGTTCTGTATCGCGATGCGGAGACGCATCTCCGCCTCGACATGATCCCGCGGCGCGACCTCGTCGCGAAGTTCGAGCGCGAGGCGCGGTTGGCCCTGGACCGTCTGCAGCCTACGATGCTGGCGATTCCCGTGTCTTCGTACAACCAGGACCACGAGGCGGTATTCCGCGCGTCGTGGACGGCCGCGCGTCCCGGCGTGCCGTCAGCGAAAGCGTTTCAACGCATCGTGCTCGGGTACGACAATACGTCGCTGTTTTGGAGTCTGGAGCGCGAGAAGTTTCACCCGAACTTCTACATCGACATCACGAATTTCCTTGAACATAAGCTGAAGGCGCTGTCGATGCATGAATCGCAAATGCGCGATCCCATTCATCACTCGAGCCCTCAGAACGTCGAATACACCGCGCGCGTGCGCGGGCGCGAAGTCAGCGTGGAGGCCGCCGAAGGGTACATGGTGTTTCGGCACGTGCTGTAGGGAGCACGGACTGACACGGACTGCAAAGGCGGCAAAGACGGCAAGCGTGGTTTTTCTAGCGAGGTGAGTCTCATGAAGCGGAAGTTCTTACGCATCGGATTCTCTGCACTGCTCCTGCTCTTTGCGGTCGCGGGGTCGGGAGTCTGGTTCGTGTCGAGCAAAGCCTTCGAACGCGTCCAGGGACAGTACTTCGATTCCAACGGCGTCCGCATTCACTACACCGACGAAGGAACAGGCGAGCCGCTCATCTTGGTCCACGGATTCGCCGCGAATGCCGATCTCAATTGGCGCATGCCCAAGTTCATCGAAAACTTGTCGAAGGATTATCGCGTTATCGCGTTCGACAACCGTGGCCATGGCCTCAGCGACAAGCCGCATGAGCCGGAGATGTACGGCACGGAGATGGTGGAAGATGTGGTGCGTTTGATGGATCACTTGAAGATCGAGAAGGCTCACGTCGCCGGCTACTCGATGGGTGCGTTTATCACGCTGAAGCTGATTGCGATGCATCCGGACCGGCTCTTGAGCGCCGCGCCGTGCGGCGCGGGCTGGGAGAAAAATCGTGGCGAAGACCGGCAGGGGTGGCGCATGGAATTGATCGATTCCCTGGAAAAGCGCGAGGGATTCGGTCCCTTGATGACGCTCATCGACCCGGGGCACGGGCCCTTGGCCGGAATCCGCAAATGGATCGCGAATCGCACCTTGAAGAGCCTGAACGATCAGGCCGCAATGGCCGCCGTGCTTCGCGGATTGCCGCAACTCGCGGTCACGGAGGAGGAACTCCGGGCGAACACCGTGCCGACGCTATCGGTTGTGGGATCGGACGATCCGCTTAAGGTGGGTGTCGATAACATGACTGGCGTGATGGCAAATCACGAGACAGTGATCATCCAGGGTGGAAATCATATTACGTTGCTGCGCAACAAGAAGCACTGCGCGCAGTTCGTGACCGCGCTACGGGCGTTTCTCGCCAAACACAAAGCGCAAGTGCAGAAGAGCCGGCTGGAAGCAGGCGGTACGCCGCGGAGCGAATTGCTCTCGCAATTTCAGTACGCGCCGTACCGGTTGGCCGCTTCGATGAACGCGATGTAGTTCGCCTCGGTCTTCGCGGACAGCGGACTCGTGATCGGCGAGGCTGTCGGCATGATGACGTAGCCCCCGCCGGCCTTCGCGGCGTCCATGCACTCCTTCACCGTGCGCACGATTGCCTCCCGCTCGTCGAGTTCCAATTGCTTCAACTCGATGTTGCCGAACAAGCACATGCGGCCGCCAATGCGCTGCTTCAGGTCGGCAAAGGCGATATCGCCATCGGGCGGCGGTTCGCAGGGGTCGAGGGCGTCGGCTTCGGAGGCGGTGATGGCGTCCAGAACCTGGCCGATACGGCCGTGGCAATGAAAGCGCGCCTTGCTGCCGTGCTCATGGATCAGGCGGACCATGTCGCGCACGTAGGGCGTCACGAATTGCGCAAACAACTCCGGCGGCAAATAGGGCGGGCTGGCATACTCCGGCCCCACAATGCGATACAGGTCAAGCACGCGCCCCGCGAGCATGCGCCGCAGGTTTTCCATGTTGCGCTCGTGGATTGCGTCGAGCGTCCGCAGAAAATGCTCGGTCTCCGTCAGCGCCCACACCGTGAACGCGCCGAACTCCATCATCTCCGCCGCCACGCAAAGCGCATCGGGCAACGACGCCATTAAGATCCCGCGGTCGCCGACCTCGCTTGCGATGCGGCCGTAGTCGGAGTAATCGAACGTCAGCGGCTCGTAGGGAATGGAGAGGGCAGCGTCGACGTCCGCGGAGGACTTGCAGCATCGCTCCGATCGCCACACGGTGTACACGTTGTCCACGACTTCGGACATCTCCGTGAGCGGGCCGCGCGGCGTGTGAATGGTGCGGCGCGTGATCATGCGGTCTTCCAGGCGCTCTTCGGTGGTTTCGATGGCGACGGACGCAGCCGATTCCAGAAACGTTGCGTTGCTGTCCGGGTTCCACATGCAGACGCAATCGGTCCCCTCGCGAATTGCGTCCATCATGCGTTTGTACGAGGGATCGATGTTCTCGAAAGCCCTGGTGTTCCAGCCCGACAACTCGTACGTGGAGATGGGCACGCGGTCCGGTATTCCGCCGTTCAGAGCAACGAGCAAGCGTTCACGCGATGTCATTGTGGAACTTCCTAAGCTGCGGTCCGATCGACGGCACTGACGTCGAATTCGACATATCCCCCCCAAATAAAATCACAAACGCAAATACCGTCGAGAGGCGAATGCTAGGCGCTCTTCCCCTTCTTGCCTCGCCGATCACCCTTACCCGCAGGCGCCGGCGCAGGCGCGCGTGCGGCGCGCTTTGCGCGCATCGCGGTACGCCGCGCATACAAGACAATTCCCATGCCGCCGAGAAAGAGCGCGCCCACGATTGCCGTCGCCGGGTACGATTGTCCGCGCGCTTGAAAATTGGTCGGATTCAGCGGGTCGTACATGATGGCGACGGACTTGCCATCTCCGCTCAGGCGCTGATAGAGCGGCAGCTTGCCCTTAATCGTTTGCGCGATGATTCCCGTCGATAGTTCGTAGCGGAGGCGGTATCGCTGGCCGTCCACGCTTTCCGCCCTGCCCTGGATCTGCGTGCCGCGCCAGTCCAACATGAACGCCTCGCGCAGCCGCATGAGCTGCGCGACGTAGATTGACGCGCCAACCAGCGCCATGCCCGCCAGGATCATGGCGAGCATGGGCCACGTGCGAATCGGGGGCGTTTCGGTTGTGCTAGCCAATGGCGGCGGCAATCTTCTTGAGATGTTCGACGTCTTCTTCCAGGTACTTGAGCCGCTCATCACCCTCGTACCGCTCAAGCGATTCGTCTTCGAGACAGAGGTCGCCCGTGTAGCCGGCGTTCTTCAGGAGTTGCGCGACGCGCATGACATCGATATCGCCTTGGGCGATGGGGCACATATAGGTCGTATATTCCCAGCCGGCTTCGCGCGTGACTTCGCGTTGATCCTCGGGGTACTTGATGTTCTTGATGTGCGTGTGTTTCGTGTGCGGCGCGAGAATGCGGAGGATGCCGTAGACCTCGGAGAGCGGGTAACCGCGCCAGTAGAAGTTGCCCACGTCCATCGTCGAGCCAAGCCGATCCGAACCGACTTCTTCAAACACGTTGAGCAGGAACGCGAGGTTGTTGCCCTGGTAGCCGTGGTTTTCGATGCCCAGAGTCACCTTCGAGCCACTGGTGCGGTCGAGCGCGCCTTTGAGTCCTTTGGCGAACATGTCCACGCGCGTTCCGAAATCCAACTCGCGCTCTTTCGCCATGGCCGAATCGATCCGTACGCACGTTGCGCCCAGCCGGTCCGCAATCTCTATTGATCGCGCCAGCCACGCGATGCTCGCGTCCATGTCTCCCTCGCTGAAATCGCGCGCGGTAAGGAGGCCGCATGCATGAATGCCGACGTTTTCGAGGCGCTTCTTGTACGCGTCCAAGTCCGCGTCGTTCGCAAGCACGACCATGTCGTGAGAATCCATCGCAGCCACCTGGAAATCCTGCGCCAAGTTGATTTCGACGGCATCAATCCCCATCTTCCTCATCAGTGCCGCGGGGCTTTCCGTGCTTCCCTTGGACACCATGCCATTGCGAACTGACACGTACATTGGGTTTCCCTTTCATGGGTTCCGCCCGACAGGGCGCCGCGGCTGCGCGCGCTCACGCGCAACCACGGTAAGTTTACTCTGTTGACCTCGCACGGACAAGACGGTCCGCGTCGCGGTCGCTACACATAGTTCAATCCATACCACAAACCCGGCGCGGGGAACGCCCTTCCAAGCACTCCCGGCGGCTTCGCGCGATCATGGTTTCCGAAGATGACCTCCGCGGCCTCCGCCTTTCCCGACACCACCAAGCGCTCATCGCCTAGGGCAAATGTGTATTGGCCGCCGTCCTCGGCTACGCGCAAGTCGCGCGCCGCTTCCATGCCAATGCGCGTTTCGAACCAGGGACGCAGGCGCTCGATGAGTTGCGGCGCGTTGAGCAACAACAGCGTCCCCGAGGAATGCATCGGTTCGGCGCGCGCGCCCGCATTTACCAACAATTCCCGCAGGCCGGGTTCCGTCCCTTGAACGTGAATCGCCGCGGACTGCGCGTCGAAATGGCCCGCGACGTTCCACAACGCGGCCGCAACCGCCGTGTCGTCGCCGGCGTGCTCCATCACAAACACTTCCGTGTCGTCGGCGGGCTTGTAGCAGACCACGTAGGCGCACGGCGTGTCTTCGACCCGCACCACCCACACATCGACTTCGTGCGACATGCACGACCGCGAGAGCAAGAAGGCGTCCCAATCGTCGCGTGGCCGCACGAAATGAGCGCACTTGCGCACGTAGGCCGCTTGGCAGAAATCGACGTCCGCTTCCGAAAACGGGGCGATCGACAGGTCTTCGCGCGGCAAACGGCGCGCCGCATCCAGCGGCACGAACACGCGGGAGTCCAGCCCAACGTCCGCCGCTCCTACGCGCCGGTACATGCCGAGCCCGCCAGAGATCATCATGAAATCCACGCCATCGGCCGCGGCGCGGTCGCATGCCTCCTTGAACAGAGTCGATGCGAGTCGCCGGTTGCGGTATTCCGGATACGTCGCCACCGCGCCGATGCACGCGACGCGCGCGGTGCACCCGCCCAGCGACGCCCAGCGCTGCGTCATGCCCACATGCGAGACAATGCGTCCCGCCTCTTCGAAGACGAGAAGGTTCTCCACGTTGCGCTCGTTGAACAACTGCGGGAAATGCCGAATCATCGACTCGGACGTGCCCGCCATGAAGGCGCTGTCCACCAATTCCCCGAGTGAGGGGAATTCCTCGAAGCGGACTGGACGTGGACCGTTCATACTCCCTCCTTTGTGGGCGTCGTGCTGTAGGCCTGCAACGCCTCGGCAATCGCGCCGTGCAGCTCGCGCACCTTGGCGGGTGTGTCTTTCGAATCGGACGCGCCCACGACGCGGAAATCCGTCGGCGCGATGATGATCGTCGAGTTCTTCAGCCCGACGGCCTGCACCAAGTAGAAGACTTCCTCAATGGCCGCATCGCCAATCGCGATACACCCGATGCTCGCCGTCTTCCCGTGGATGTAGATGTCGCCCCCGAGATTCGTGCGCCCTTCCTCGGCGGCCCACGCCTCGTCGAAGGGATTCGGATACCCCACGCGCACGGACAAGTGAAACGCACTGTTGGGATTGAGCGCCGTCAGTGGGTAAGTGCCTTCGGGAATTTGCATGTCGCCCTCGCGCAACTTTGGGCCGAGCCTGCCGCTGAATGCCGTCAAAGGGTATTCGGTGGCCTTCACTACCGGCGGGCCGTCAAACCAGACTTACAGGGTTCTTCTGTCCTTGATGCAGATCAAGGTGATATGCGCCGGAGGAAATGCGACGCCGTGCCCGGCGCACCGTGTCCGCCACGCGGCTCCCGCCGTCGGGTCCAACGTCGCCACAACCTCTCCTACGCTTCGTTCGCCCATGAGGCGATAATACAGCGGAGTCCAGTAGGAACGCCCGTAGTGGTAAAAGAGAAGGCCCGCGGTTAACACGAGGCCGAGGGCAATCGCCTTGCGGACTTGAAGATTCAACCGGTTCCGCGTCATGAAATTGGGACCCCATTCCTGATACACTGCGCCGCAAATTACCATCGATTGAGGAGCGACGTATGATCTTTGTGAAGACCTTTAAAGGATACGAGGACAAGCCTGCCGAAATCGACAACCTCGTCAACACGTGGGTCATGAAGAACAAAGCCGATGTCATTGGTCTTCAGTCGGCGCTCAGCCATGAGCAAGGCGGGCGCGCCGGCTCGGGAGACCTCGTCTACACCGTCATGTATAGGGCCGAGCAACCCTTGGCCTAGCGCCGATGGACACGCCGCGCACGATTCTCATTCTCGGAGGCTACGGCAACACCGGCCTCCCGCTTGTTGCGCAAATCCTGCGGGAAACGGAAGCGCGCGCACGCCTGAGCTACGCCGTCCCATCGGGAAGGTACGACTTAGGCCGCAGTGCATCGAAAGCCGCCAGCGGTTCCGCATAGACGTTTACGATGTCCACCGCGGACGCGCCCTGCTCGATGCGGGTTCGGAGGTCGTTCGACCCCACAAGCACGTCGAAGTTGCGGCCCCACTTGAAGCGCCAGCCGTGCTTGCGATGAATGGCCGACAGCAGAGCAACCGCAACCGTAAATGGACGCGCGAGAGCGCGGTCCGTGACGCGCACGCGAATGCCGCGGCATAGCTCGTCTTGGAACCGCGGACTGCTCGCCTTCCCCGCAATACTGCGCGGAGTGTATTCGATGGCTTCGAGCGCGCATCCTGGGACGTCGCTCTCCGTCAACGATGCGATGATTTCCTTCGCGTCGAGCCACGGCGCGCCAACTACCTCGAACGGCGTGTCCGTGCCGCGTCCTTCGTTGAGGTTCGTGCCTTCGAAGAGGCACATCCCCACGTACAACAGCGCCGCGTTCGGGCTTGGGATGTTGGGCGACGGCGCTATCCAATTCAGCGCGCATTCGTCGAAATACCGGGCGGGTTCCCAGGCGTCGAGCAGCTTGATATCAAGTGAAGGTTTACCGCCCAGTTCGTACTTCTGGAAGTACATGGCCGTCTCGCCAAGCGTCATCCCGTGACGGATCGGCACTTGCCCCCAACACACCTGCGAATCGGTATTCACCGCAATTGGCCCTTCAAGCACGTTGCCGCCAACCGGATTCGGGCGGTCCAGCACCATCACCGTAACGTCCGCGTCGGCACACGCCCGCATGCAGGCCTTCATCGTCGCGGCGTAGGTGTAGTACCGCGCGCCCACGTCCTGCAAATCCACCACGAAATAGTCGAGGCCCTTCAACTCTTCACGAGACGGCGCGGTCTTGTCGCCGTACAGGCTTACAAGCGGAATCGCGCCGTGTTCGGACTTGACCTTTTCGCCGGCTTCGGCGATTCCGCGCAGGCCGTGCTCCGGACTGAACAGCGTTTGAATCGTTACATCCGGGGCGAGCTTGAAGACGTCGAGAATGTGACGGCCCAACGTATCGACCGCCGCGTGGTGCGTCAACAGGCCGATGCGCTTTCCGCGAAACGGGTCGAAGTCGTCGCGAACCAGTCGATCCAAACCGGTGTGCGTGTTCGTTGTGTTGGGATACAACGCCCGCGACACCCTGGTGAAGTACACCTTGCGCAGCGTTTCGTTGTCGCGCTTCGCGCGCGTCGGGTGGCACGTGTTCGCAAGCTGAATGGTGAACATCCCTGTCTTCGCGTCAATCCACAGGCTCGTGCCGGTCCAGCCCGTGTGCCCAAACGCGGTGCGCGACGCAAGGAAGCCCCAGTTCTTCGTCGTCCACGGATCGAGCTGCCAGCCCAGTCCTTGCCACGGCCACACGGGGGTCTGACCCAAGCGTATCATCGCCTCAAGGGTTTCGGGTTTCACGATCTTGCCGGATAACAGCGCGCGGACGAATTTCGCGATGTCTTCCGCCGTGCTAAAGAGCCCCGCGTGACCCGCGACGCCGCCGATTGCATATGCGTTCTCGTCGTGTACCGCGCCCCGCATCATGCGTTTGCGCCACACGCATTGTTCCGTGGGAGCGCACCGCGCCGCCAACTCCTTCGGCGGCTTGTACATCGTATCCTTCATGCCGAGGGGAGTGAAGATGCGCTTGCGCGCAAACGTTGCGAGCGAATCGCGCGCGGTCAATTCCACCGCGCGCCCCAGCAACAGGAAGCCCGCGTCCGAATACGTCCACCGTGTGCCCGCGGGCCATTTCAACGGCTCGCCCGCGTACTTCTGCAACATCTCGTCTACGGCGTCGCACTCCTTGTAGAACGGCATCAGCGCGACGAGTCCCGACGTGTGCGTCAGGCAATGCCGGATGGTGAATTGGCCAAACGAAGGAATCGGCACGTAGTGCGACGCAGGCGCATCGAGATCGATCTTGCCTTCTTCGTGCAGCAGCATGATCGAGGTCGTCGTTGCGAGTACCTTGGTCAGCGACGCCAAGTCGTAGATCGTGTCTTTCGTGGCGGGCTCTTCGCGCGGCTTCAGCGCGCGCTTCCCAATCGCCTCGAACAGATACGTCGTTTCGAGGTCGCCCACATAGACAACCGCCCCAGGACTTTTCGACTCTTCGACGGACTTCAGGGCCGCGTCGCGAATGGCTTGGATCTCTTGTTCGGTCATGCGAATGCTCTCACTCCGACAATGCGATGCGCAACGCGTCGGGCATCGGTTTCGGTTGACGCGTGCCGGGATCGACGCTCACCAGTTCCGCACGCGCCCGCGCGAGCACCGCGCCGTCGCTTACCCGCGTGATGGTGTAATGCCGCAACAGCCCGTCGGGTTTCGCGCCGGATACCCACGTCGCCACTTCAAGTTCGTCCGCGAGTACGGCGGATTGCCGGTACTCAATCCGGTGCTTGCGCGCGACAAGCCACACGCCTTCCGCGCGCATGCGCTCCGGCGGCCAGCCAACACCCATCGCGGCCTCGACCGCGCAGTCCTCGGCATAGGCGAGGTACACGGTATTGTTCACGTGCTGGGCAGGGTCCACGTCGCGCCAGCCCACGCGACGGTGCTGCTTGAACACGCGACCCTTCGGCGCGGGAGGTTCGGGGAAGCGCTCGCGCGTGTTGTTGGCTCCATCACCGCCCGTTGCAAGAAAGAGCTGGGTGAATTCATCCGGGATCCGTGTCGGCTTTCCCGCTTTGATGTCGAGATACGCCCAATCCGTCGCGGCTCGCGCGATGA
>JBHEKO010000217.1:0-2551 GCA_041859475.1 Candidatus Hydrogenedentales bacterium | reverse complement strand
CATTGTTCTCGTTATCTGCTATTAAAATGTCCTTATCCTGCGTGCTTGCCTGGGCACTCCAAGAACCAAGTCTCGCAAGAGTCACAAGGAACTCGCGCGTCTCGGCGAGCATTCCGCGCAGAAGTTTGGCGAGCGCATTGCCTGCGCGGACTCGACCGTCTTTGCGAGTTCCAACCTACGGCACGCTACTGAACGCATCTTCACCGTGTATCGAAAGTAACCCAAATCGAATGCGCCTAATGTCCCAATGCGCTCGATGAGGGGCGACTGTTCACCAGCGACGAATTTCTCGGGTTGTCCCTGCCGAAACAAATAAGGCGCCAATTGGATGAATCACTACGCTAGTTGGCGGGGCTTTGGGATTCCACGATGCCGGAAAGCGCCATCGACGCTATCACGACGTCCCTGCGCGCCACGTCGTAGACAAGATACAACACGCCGTCGTGGACCATGCCGAAGGGGTAGGACAAGTTGCCTGGCCATGCGCCTCCCTTGCCCCAGCCGGGGCCGGGATCGTGGCGTTCCCCGGGCACGGTTAAGTCTTTGTAGTTGTAGTATCGATCAACCGGAACGTGCACGGACCATGTAGCAGCGTCGTCGTTGCTGACCCACAGCTCAAGGGGATCGCGCGCCTTTTCCGCGGGATTGAGCGCAAGGCCAATACGCCCGTCGCCAAGCCGGCCCACCCATACCTTCGCGGAAGGATTTGGGATATCCATTTGCGCGGCTTCGCTCCACGTCCGCCCATGGTCATCGCTATGTGCTTGCCACAAATGCCCGTCGAAGTTCGCGCGCATGAACATCAGGACGCGCCCGGAATCGAGTTGCACCAGTCTTGGCTCGTGCAGCCCAAGGGGACGGTTGTCGATTGCCCCGTGCAAAACCACGCGCCCTTCGCTGTCTTTTTCAAAACTCGCACCCTCGTCCTTGCTGATGGCCACGCAACATCCGATGGTATGGGTGTATTCGCGGCGCGTTCCTCCGGGGAGCGGTTCGTCGCGCGGTTCCATGTAGTAGGCCGGAAACAGCCAGTCGCCGTTCGCGAGGCGGATATGCGATTCAATGGCGACGTTCTTTCGCGTTGTGGTGAGATACTCGGGGGAACTCCAGGTTGCTCCGTTGTCGTCGCTGTACATCCGGCATGGACGCTTGACGGTGTAGTTCGTGTCGGCGTCGTATTCGAAGCCCAGAGCCCAGACGCGATTCCCTGCCGAATAGAGTTCGAGCACGGTGCCGGGCCGCGGAAGAACAACGCTGGGATTGGACCACGTCTTACCGCCGTCTTTCGAGCGCACGAGCACAGCCCCGTTTTCGGGCGCAGGCTCCGCGCGCCCACCGCCCAACCACGCGCACAACCAATCGCCGTTGGGGGCTATGGCCAGGACAGGCCCGCACGCCAACGCATCTTCTCCAACGCCCTTGAACACAAACGAACGCGTCACATTGGCGTCATCCGCGTGCACACCGGCAACGAAGAAGATTCCGGCGAGGGCGAGGTATTTTCGATGGATTGACATGTGTGCACTCTATCGAGTGGCGCGTGGCCGATTCAAGATGCCGGAACGCTGGTCAAGTGTTTGAACGCTTCCATACATAGACGATATCCTCCGCGCCGGCACCTGGAAAGGACAGTGATGACCGGCGAACAACCACCATTGGCGTCCGCGGCGGCGCCCCCGCGCGAACCTTGGGTATATCACCCGTGTCTGCTTGCGGCATTTCCTGTGCTGTCCTTGCTTTCATCGAACGTGGGCACCGCGCAAACGATGGAGGCCGTCGGCCCGCTCTGCGTATCCGTGGGAACTGTCGCGATTCTGTACTGGGGTGCGCGCATTCTGCTCCGAAACAAACACAAGCTCGGGGTGCTACTGAGCATTTGCGTGGTTGCATTCTTCGCGTACGGGATCGTCTTGGACGCCGTGCGCGGGCTGGTTCGGTCGCGCGTAATGCTGGACACGTGGCACATCGCCGCAGTGCTTGTTCTCGTCCTCGTTGCGGGCGGCTGGATGGCGATTCTGCTTGCACGCTCGCGCCGCTCCTTTGCTCCGGCAACGCACATCATGAACCGCGTCGCGCTCGCGGCGGTGCTGATTGCCGGGGGATCTACCACCTATGGCAAAGCGACGCTACGCGGGTATTCACCCGACACGGCGTGGCAACCACCCGCTATCGCGCCTGTCCGCGCTGTAGACCCGAAAAACGATCCCGACATCTACTTCATCGTGCTCGACTCGTATGCCCGGGCTGATGCCTTGAAACGCTTCTTCGACTACGACAATTCCGCATTCCTCAACGAACTGCGCAAGCGCGGGTTCTACGTGGCGGACGAAGGCACGTCAAACTACTGCTTCACCGTCCTTTGCCTGGCATCAACCCTCAACATAAATTACGTCGATCCCGCGTTCGTGGTTCCCGTGCACAAATTGAAAGCGGAGGGCCTTCCGGTATCGGACATGGTTCG
Source organism: Candidatus Hydrogenedentales bacterium (assembly GCA_041859475.1). Lineage (GTDB taxonomy): Bacteria > Hydrogenedentota > Hydrogenedentia > Hydrogenedentales > SLHB01 > JAIBAQ01. The sequence continues at coordinate 90 of JBHEKO010000217.1, read as the reverse complement.
CCACAGCGCGGTAGCCGCCTTCTTGAAGCAGCGCGGCTACACGTTTGTGAGTTTTGCGACAGGGGCCTCGGCAACGGAAATATACAACTC
>JBHEKO010000135.1:0-6234 GCA_041859475.1 Candidatus Hydrogenedentales bacterium | reverse complement strand
CGTGGCGAACAGCACATTCTCCGCGACCACCTCGCTCTTCGTGAGGTTATTCAGCAGGGTGGACTTGCCTGCGTTGGTGTAGCCGACTATCGAGACGATGGGCACGTCTTTCTTCGAGCGAACGGACCTGCGCAGCTTGCGGCGTTCGCCCAGCTTGTCGATCTCGCGCTCCAATCTTGCGATGCGGTCCTTCGCCCTGCGGCGGTCGATCTCTAGCTTCGTCTCGCCGGGGCCTCTGCCGCCGATGCCGCCGGTCAGCCGCGAAAACGCGCTCGCCGTTTGCTTTGCGCCGAGCCTGGGTAGCATGTAGCGCAGTTGCGCCAGCTCGACCTGGTTCTTTCCCTCGCGTGTCTGTGCGCGTTGCGCGAAGATATCGAGAATCACCTGCGTACGGTCGAGGACTTTCAGGTCCGTGTATTCGGCCAATGCATTCACTTGGGCCGGGCTCAGCGTCTGGTCGAACAGCAAAGCCTCCGCCCCGTGCTGCATCGCCCGGATGATCGCACCCTGAAGCCGGCCCTTCCCCATCACATACCTTGGGTCGATCTCGCGCCGTTGGACGATGGTATCCACGATGACGATGCCGGCGCTCCGGGCCAGATCGCGCAACTCGGCTACGGAGTCTTCCGCTTTCGAGAGCGCTTGGGTGGAGACATGGACGATAATCGCGCGGTCGCGCTGGTCGCTCGCGAGGCGTCCGAGGCGGACACGCCCAAACTCCTCCTCCAACGCGTCGACCAGCTTGAGGAAGTCATCCGGCAGATCGTGCACGCTGCGGACGGAGGCAAGTTCCCAGGGTTGTTCTTTCGCATTCACAGGCAACAGATGCGCCGTGTCGACGCGTCCGGGCAGCCCGTCCGCCAACACTTCGATTGCCGCCACGACGTCAAGACGCAGCAAGGCCAGGTCCGTCAGGTCGTCGTCGCTCAGGGGCTCGCCCTTCAGGTGGGTGTGGACCAGGCGCAGTCCGCAAAGCCGGTCGCGGCCTTTTCGGTAATCCGAGAGGTCCGGGAGGTAGACGGTTCGCGCATCCCCGATGAGCACATGGCGGATGTAGCCCCGCCGGTCGATGAGGACCCCGACTTGGCGCTGTACGTCGTTCGCCAGCTCGGTCATGGTCCGCGCCAGTTCGGGGCCGACTACGACGTCTTCCGGACAGCGCCGTTGTGCCAGGCGTTCGAGGCGGCGTAGCGGTTGAGCCGCCAAGCCCTGCGTGTTACCCCCGATTCGAATGGGCCCCTCCAAATGCGACGCGCCGGGCAAGGGTTGTTTCCAACCTGCCCGGCGTGTCAAAAAGGCAACCCATGCGAGTGCGCACGGTTAACTCTGCCACATAACCCTTCGGATGATCTTCTGGCTTTCCACGGCGTCCAAGGTCTTCTGGGCCTTGCGCAACTCGGTGGGGTCGAGTTTTTCGAGTTTCTTCCAGAAGATCGACAGATTCCCGATGGCGATTTGGCAAGCCTGCGTCGGATCGACGCATTGCGGCGCGAAATCGATCGAGCAGAATCCCTTGAACTTGCTGACCTTCAGGTAGAACAGGGCTTCGAGCAATTCCCACATATGTACCGTTCCGGGAATCATGAAGTCGTCCCAAAGGCGGTAATTGTCGCTGAAATAGACCTGAAACAGTTTATTTGAGCGCGTTAAGAACGCAATCGACTCGGCCGGGGTCTCGCCCGCCATCATGGCGTGGGAGAAATCCATGGCGACGCCGACGTTCTTCATGGCGATTTCCTGGCAGAGCGAAAGGGCCTTGCCGACGTTGGAGATCGTACCGAACTTGCGGGGCTCGCGGGGTTTGTACGAAATTGCCACGTTGATGTCCGGCGACGCGAACTTGGCGATGGTCTTAATAGAGGAGATAACCGTGTTCCATTGCGTGACGTAGTCTACGTGGAACGGATAGTCGAAGCCGTCGCTGTAGAGGCGCAACGTGACTTCCGTCGCTCCCACTTGACGGGCCAGCTCGACGGCCTTACGCCCTTCGTCTATCGCGGCGTTGCGGGTCTTCGGATGCTGATGACCGAAGGCGCCTTGCGCGAAGCGGCGGTCGTTGCTCAAATCGGCCGCGACGCCGGAGCAGACCAACTGGTAGTCTTTCAGGAGGCGCTTCAGTTCTTTCACGGGGAATTCGGGGGTGATGTGGCTTTGGGTGACTTCGATCGCCTTGACCCCCTTGATTTTCGAGACTAGCGAGATACGTTCCTGGATTCGTAGCGGATCGCGGTATCCCTGAGGACAAAACCGATCCGCGCTGCCGGAAAACGTATCTAACGAGATGGAAAACCGCAATGCCATTGCTTTCTCCTAACTACAATATTCAGGGCGCCGTTGTGGCGGTTCTGCGCATCGTTCATTGGCGGCGCTACACATTTGCGTCGCATTCGCCATCCGTGGGTACGGGAAACGCCCCTGATCCGTAAGGTGATGCCCGGTAGGGCAGAGTACAAAAAAGCAGCGGTCCATAACCGCTGGCGCCGATAGTATAATGATGCGAGAATTCAAAGTCAATAGATCACTGTTTTTTGGAAATAAACATACTGTGCACACAATAATTGAATATCCTGTTTCTGACATTCCGTTGACCAGGAGAAAAAAGAAGAGGCGAGTGCGGGCAGCGGGGGAACTGCCTCAGACGCACTCGCCGGTGGTGGGAACCAGTCATTGCTGACTGTGGCTGTAAGCGGTAGCCTGGGGGAAGGACTACCCTCACAGCTACTAGTGAAACAAACCCTTAGCTGCCCTTATTCCAGAATTGGACAGGCAACGATTTTTTCTTTCGTTGCCCGCAAAAAGGGTCAAAAATGCACACAGGAGGCTCGATATTGATAATCCAATCTCGAATTTTGCATGGTCACGAAGTGGGTGACGCGTTTGCCCAGGACTGTCTATCCTTATTTACTTGACACAGCACCTCTCCCGAAACAAGAATCAAGCACGAAATCGGAAGTCTGGTTGTTATGAACATGCGTAGAGCGATGGCCATCTTTCTGCTGCTTTCCCTGATCGCGTGCTTTCCGGGCGCGATGGGTGAGGAATCGGTGCAGGGAACTGGCGCCCAAGCAACGGAAGTCCGCTCGGAGAATGTTGAAGAGAGACCGGCCAATACCGGGGATGCTGGGGAAGCGTCCTATGCGCTTACGCTTCCCAAGCTTGAACTTCAGCCCGCTGGGCCGGAGCAGGTTCCGTGGCCGCCGAAGGGGCGAGCGAAGTCCGTCGAGATACCGGCGTCGCTGCTGGCGCTGTTGCAGTCCCCGGACCCGCAAGTGCGGATTCGCGGAATGGAGGGTCTGGCGGCCTCGGAAACGTATGAGTCGCTACAATGGCTGCTGTTGGCGCTCAACGATCCGGATCCGGAAGTGCGGAAGTCAGCGGGACAGGCGGTTCAGTCGGCAAACCCCGTGTGGCTGGTCGATAGCATCGTGGGAGGCTTGTTGGCAGGTTCGCCGGAGGTAGCCGCCTCGTTTGATGCAGCGCTGCCTTCCCTGGGGAAGACAATTGAGCCGGCCCTATTGAGACTGTTTCGAGAGCGTGGGCATACGGAACAGCAGCTTGCGGTAATGGCGTATGCACTGGGCCGCATAAAGAGCAGCGAGGCGGTGAAGGATCTGGCGGAATACGCGAGGTCGGATAAGCCGTACTTGGCCGATGTGTGTGCCGATGCGCTCTATGAGGTGGGCGACGAAGGGGCCATCCGCGAACTTACTGGACTTGTAGGCAGTCCGTTTGTGGAGGTCCGGCGCACCGCGCTGTATGGCCTCGTGAGGTTCGGTGGACCCGAAGTTCAGGCGATACTGCTGGACGTGTCATCGGGGAAGCGGGAAACGAATCTTCATCTCAGGCAAGAGGCCACGGCGCTTCTCGCGTACGTGGGCGACGAGAAGACGGTCGAGTATCTCGTCAACCTGATTCGTAAGCAGGTAGGATTGGGGGCCGCGGCCTCATTCGCGCTCCAGAACCTCACGGGATATCCTGTTGGCAATCGGCCCCGCCTTTGGGTGGAATGGTGGAATGAGTTGGAAGCGTCGAAAGGCGGCGAGGAAACGGCTCCGCCGCTGATTCCCTCCGATGGTGCCGGGCCGGCTCCGGGCATTCCGCCATCGGGAATTCCGAAGATATCCGAAGAATTCGAAAAACCCTGATCAGCCTTCAACCGTGCGCCGAATGCAGTTCACCAATTCCTCCAGGCTGTAAGGTTTCTGAATGAACCCCGCGAGACCGGCGCTGGTGAACCGGCTCGAGGCTTCCTGCTCGCTGAATCCGCTGGAGAGAATGACAGGGACTTCTGGGCGGATCTTCTGCATTTCGATGAAAGCCCCTTCGCCGTCCAGATGCGGCATGGTCATATCCAGAAGGACGGCCGACAGCTCATGAGCGTGCTTTCGGAAGACTTCCACTCCCTCGCGCCCATCGGCTGCCGTCACGACTTCGAACCCGATCCGTTCGAGCATCATTTTCGCGAGGGTGCGTATCGTTTCTTCGTCGTCGGTTATGAGGATTTTTCCGTGTCCTCGCCATTGCTTGAAGTGCTCATCCCTGGGAATGGCTTCGGCCAAAGCAAGTTGCGTGGCGGGGAAAAGCACGCGAACCGTGGTGCCTTGCCCCGATCTTGACTGGACCTTAATCGCCCCTTTATGACCACGGACGATGCCCAAGACAGCCGCCATGCCGAGGCCTCGTCCAGTGAATTTAGTCGTAAAGAACGGATCGAAGAGTCTGCTGAGGACTTCTTCTTTCATGCCAATGCCCGTATCCACTACTTCCAGATAGACGTACGGACCTTCGGGGAGGTTTTCGTCAATGCAACTATCGGCCAAAAAGGCCCTCGAACACTCCATAGCACCCGTGCCGATGGCGATGACGCCGCTCGCATTTCCGATGGCTTCGGAAGCGTTGATGATCAAATTCATCACAATCTGCCGGATTTGCGTAATGTCCCCTTTGATGAGGGGAAGGCTGTCGGCGAACCGGTAGTTTAAGAGGCATTTTTTTGAAATGGAGACTTCCAGTAAATGACTCATTTCCTTGACGACTTCCGAGAGCTGAATCGGCTGAACCACGAAGGAGCCACGGCCGGAGTACGCCAACATCTGCTTCGCGAGCTCGGCCGCGCGGCGAGATGCGGTAACGATCTGATTCAGGTGTTCACGGGCTGGGGAGACCGGCGAAAGGTCTACCAAGGCGAGGTCCGCGTGTCCGAGGATTCCGGTCAATAGATTGTTGAAGTCGTGGGCGATCCCGCCCGCTAGAATGCCCAGGCTTTCGAGTTTTTGGGTTTGCTGAACTTTGGCTTCCAGGGAGAGGCGCTCTCGCTCGGCTCTTTTCGAGGCCGTGATGTCCCGTGCCGTGTAGACGATACCGCGGACACCGGGTTCTTCAAGCATGTTGTAGCCAATGACATCGAGTTCGCGCCAGGAGCCATCACTGTGCAGGAAGCGTTCCTCGTGCCTTAGCATTCTTCCCGGGGTCTGGCGGACTTCCCTGAACGCGGCTTCCGCAACGGCTTTGTCGTCGGGGTGCACAAAGGCAATGCCGCTGGCGCCCGTGAGCATTTCCCTCGGGTATCCCAACTCGCGAGTCAAGGCGGGGCTCGCGTAGGTGATGATCCCTTCGTAATCGATAATGGAAATCAGCTCCGTTCCGTTTTCGATGAGGGCTCTGAACCGGGCCTCGCTGCTTCTCAACGCCTGTTCGATGCGCAGCCGGTCGGTTACGTCCGCGACCGTGCCTTCTATCAAGCGAATAATGCCGTGTTCGTCCCGCATGGCCGTTGCGTTTTCGGACACGGTAATAAGGGTGCCGTCGGCGCGGCGGGCCTGATACTCGAAGCCGATCACCGAGCCTTTGCGCTCCAATTCGCGCTTAAACTCCTCCCATTTCGCCGGGTCTGCATATCGGGTCTTGGTTTCGGCGATACCGGATTCGATCAGTTCTTTGGGAGAGTGGAATCCCAGCATTCGCGCCAGGGCAGGATTTGCGTTGAAGTAGTTGCCATCGGCATGCGATTGATAGATCCCTTCGATGGCTTTCTCGAATATGCCCCGGAACCTGCCCTCAGCCCGCCGCAACTCCGTTTCGGCAAACTCCCGGTCCGCCTGGTTTCGCTCGATCTCCCCCGCCATCATGTCGAACGAATGCGCGAGACGCTGCAGTTCATCGCCTTCGGGAGTTGCGCGGGCAAGTCCGCTACGAGCGCCCAAATCGCCCGCTCCCAGCCGGGCCGCTTGCAAG
>JBHEKO010000602.1:0-12223 GCA_041859475.1 Candidatus Hydrogenedentales bacterium | reverse complement strand
TACAGCGCGTATCCGCGCGCGATCGATTTCCGTCGCATGCGCGCCATGGCCGACAAGGTTGGCGCCGTGTTCATGGTGGACATGGCCCACTTCGCGGGGCTGGTCGCGGGCGGCGCGTTCGAAGGCGATTTCAATCCCGTCGCGCACGCGCACGTCGTCACCTCGACGACGCACAAAACGCTGCGCGGGCCGCGTGGCGGTATCGTTCTCTGCACGAAGGAATTCGCGGAATACGTGGACAAGGGATGCCCGATGGTCATGGGTGGTCCCCTGCCGCACGTCATCGCGGCGAAGGCCGTGGCATTCACGGAGGCCAACAAGCCCGAGTTCAAGACCTATGCGAAGAAGATCGTCGCCAATGCGCGCGCGTTGGCCGCGGCGTGCGTGAGCGAAGGGCTGCAATTGTCGTCCGGTGGCACGGACAACCACCTCATGCTTATCAACGTGACGCCGTTCGGCCTTACGGGACGACAGGCGGAGAGTGCGTTGCGCGACTGCGGCATCACGCTCAATCGCAATTCGCTTCCGTTCGATGTGAACGGCCCGTGGTACACCAGCGGATTGCGCATCGGCACGCCCGCGATCACGACGTTGGGCATGGGCGAGGCGGAGATGCGCGAGATCGCCGGGATCATCAAGCTCGTCCTCGCGAACACGACCCCCGCGACTATCGAGTCGGGTGCGAACGCCGGCGAGGCAAGCAAGGCGAAATACGTGGTCGAACCAAAGGCCCACGACACGGCGCGTGCGCGCGTCCATGCCTTGCTCGACCGGTTCCCGGTCTACCCCGAGTTGGATTTGGCGCTGTTGCAGGAGTTCTTCGCCTAGCAATACCCGCCCACATCATTGCCTGTTGATTATGTAGCGCCCGGCCTCTGTGCCGGGCGTATTCACGCGATTGGTAACCCGGCCTCTGTGCCGGGCGTCTTGAATTTCCGCGGGCGCGAATTACCGCAAGGAGGCGAGCCAGGCAATCGTCTGCAGGTGAATCGTCTCATAGATGAAGGGAATGACACCGAGCAGCACGGTCGCCGCGCTTAGGACGCCAATCGTGACGGCGAGGGTTCGCGTGACTGGCAATGTGGCCGCGCCTTCCGCAGGCGGCTCGATGTACATCTGCCTGATCACGCGCAGGTAGTAATAGAGCGATACCGTCGAATTGACTGCCGCCACGGCAACCAGCCAATGCATGCCCGCCTGTGCCGTCACGTTAAACAAGAAGAATTTTCCTACGAATCCGGAAAGGGGCGGAATCCCCGCGAGACTGAACAGGGCAAGCATGAGTGCAAGCGCGATAATCGGATTCGTACGCGAAAGGCCGCGATAGTCTTCGATGCGTTCCCGGCCCGTCTCGTTGCCGAACCAGACGATACACGCAAAGGCGAGCAGGTTGGTCACGATGTACACGAGCATGTAGAACATCATCGCCGGGACGCCTTCGGCGTTGGCGCCTATGAAGCCGAGGATGAGATAGCCCGCCTGGGAGATCGCGCTGAACGCCATGAACCGTTTGATGTTGTGCTGCACAATGGCGACAAGGTTGCCAAAGGTCATTGTGGCCGCGGCGCAAAACGCGATGGCCAAATCCCAGTCCTGCAACCACGGGCCGAGCATCCGGTAGTAGATCTGAAATGCGAAGACCAAGCCCGCGCCTTTCGACGCGACCGAAAGATACGCGGTAACCGGCGTGGGCGCGCCTTCGTAGACATCGGCCGCCCACATATGGAACGGCACAAGCGTCAGCTTGAATCCCAAGCCGCACACGATAAGGCCGGAGGCAAACCACAGCGCGCCGGGCGACGCCTTGGATACAGCGGCGGCCAACGCGTCCATGTGCGTTTCGCCGGTAATCCCGTACACAAGCGCGAGGCCGTACAGGAGCAGCGAGGAAGCAAGCGCACCATAGATGACGTACTTGAGTCCTGCTTCGCCCGAGGGGGCGTGGTCGCGCCGCCAGGCGGCAAGCACGAAGAGCGGCAGTGTGCTCAATTCGAGGCTGACGTAGAGCGTAATCATGTCGCGCGCTGCTGTCATGTACAGCATGCCGCAGATCGTGAAAAGTAGCACGGAGTAATATTCGCCGCGGAAACCCATGCCGCGCATGCGCACGCCGGTACGTCCGTCCAGCAAATCAAGGGATATGGCGACCGTCAGGAATGCGGCAAGGATGAAGAATAGACGGAACCACCAGCCGACGGCGTCGATTGCGAAGCGTCCGCCGAACATTTCACCGGAATGCGGCGCCGCCAGGCCCGCGACGAACGCAACGCCAAGCCCGATCATGGCGACTGGCGCGAGTACGGCCCTCCTCCGCTCGTCGAGAAACAGGTCGAGCAGCAGAACGGCGAAGGCCGTTAGGATGACGATAATTTCCGGCAACATAACCATAGGTTAAGGAATCCCTGCCGAGCCGAGCCGGTTGGCAATCGCGACAATAGAGCTCTCCGTCAGATTGATGAACAGCCATGGCATCAGCCCGACCACGAACAAGGTCGCCGCAAGGATGCCCGTGCTCAGGCGCTCGGGCAATCGCGCATCCGTCAGTTCGAGGAAGTGCTCATTGGTGATTGGACCTTGAAACACCGTGCCCAAGCCTCGCAAAACATAGACCGCGGTCACGACGATCGACATCGTTGCGACGACAGTCAAGATACGCGTGGCCGTCGGGTCGCTCCACGGATTGCCGAAGATACCGCCCAGGAACACATGCGTCTCCGCGATGAAGCCCGAGAGGCCCGGCAGGCCCAGGCTCGCGAGACCGGCGATGTAGAACATCGTGGCGAGCCACGGCATGACCTTCGCAAGACCGCCCATCTCCGGGATGATGCGCGTATGCGTGCGCCCGTAGACCATGCCGATCAATGCAAAAAACAGGCCGGTCATGATCCCGTGGCTGAACATCTGAAGCACCGCGCCCTTGAACCCGATCACGTTGAGCGCGGCGACGCCGAACATCACGAAGCCGCAATGGCTGACGGACGAATAAGCGGTGAAGTATTTCAGGTCTTTTTGCATGATGGCACCGAAGGAACCGTACAGGATGTTGATGGTCGCAAGCGCCATGAAGAAGAGGCCCCACATCTTCGCGCCTTCCGGCAGAAGATAGACGGCAATTCGCAACGCGCCGTAGCCGCCCAATTTCATGAGCACGCCCGCGTGCAGCATCGAGACTGCCGTGGGCGCGGAGCTGTGCCCGTCCGGCGACCATGTGTGCAAGGGATAGAGCGCGCCGATCACGCCAAAGCCGAAGAAGATCATCGGGAAGACCCAACGCTGGAATCCGTGCGTGTAGTTGATGGTCGCGAGTTGCTGCAGGTCAAACGTATGCAACCCCGAGGCGTGATAAAGGGCGAAGAACCCGACGAGCACAAACGCGCTACCTACCAGCAGCATAAGCGTCAGCTTCATTGCCGCATATTCTTTGGGTCCGGTGCCCCAGATGCCGATCAGCAGATACATGGGCAGCACGGCGAGCTCGTAGAACATGAAGAAAAGGAAGAGGTCGTAGCTGAGGAATACGCCGAACACACCGGTCACCAGAAGCAAGAGCAGGGCGTAGAATTCTTTGGTGCGGTCTTCGACGTACCAACTTGCGAGTGAACCGGTGAAAATGATGATCGAGGTCAATACGATCATGGCGACGGAGATGCCGTCGGCGCCGATGTAGTATGTAATGCCGAGCGAGGGGAACCACGGTATGCGTTCGACAAAGTACAGGGTGGTAAAGTTGGCGGCGCGAATCGCATCGAAGTTAGGAGAGGCTTCCTGCCAATAGCGATAGACCAGCACCACCGTAAGCACAAGATGCACGCCGCACCCAAACGCGCTGATCCAGCGAATCGCCTGCCATTGGCGCGACGGAACGCACACGACCACGAGCATCGTGATGAAGGGCACTGCGATAATCCAACTGAGCAGTCCCACGTTATACCCCCATTGCCCAGAGCACGAGCAGGACGAATAGCCCGCCCGCCGCAAGCCACATGCTGTACGTTTGAATCTGGCCTGTCTGCAATCTACTCAAACCCGCGCCCGACATCCGCGTGCTCCATCCCGACAGATTGACGCCGCCGTCGACGACGTTGCGGTCGAACCACGCGATAGGGCGCGCGATGTAGCTGAAAATCACGCGCTTGGTCACGAACAAATAGAGTTCGTCGAAATAGAACTTGTTCTTCACAACGCGATAGGCAACACGAAACGTGTGGGCCAGGCGCGTAGCGCGCGCCGCGTCGCCACTTGCGTAGAGTGCGGCGGCCGCGACGATGCCGGCCAATCCCATCAAAGTCGCGGGAACCGCGATGGTGAAATCGATGCCGTGATGCTCAAGAGGCTCGCCGATGCGTACCCACTCCGCCATTGGCGCAAACCCCGCCACGCACGAGAGCACCGCCAGAACGCCCATCGGAAGCAGCATGATAAAGGGCGCTTCGTGGGCATGTTCGGCGTGTTTCGTGCGGCATGCGCCCCAGAAGGTCACAAAGTAAATGCGCGACATATAGAACGCGGTCAGGCCCGCGACAAACAGGGCGACGGCAAACAACGTGTAGAAGTGACCGTGCAACGCCGCGGCAAGAATCTCGTCTTTGGAGAAGAACCCGGCCAGGGGCCATATGCCGCAGATCGCGAGCCACGCAATGGCAAATACGGCGTGCGTGACGGGCATCCGTTTGCGCAGACCGCCCATCTCCCAGATGTCGTTACTGTGCACGGCGTGAATAATTGCGCCCGCGCCGAGAAACAAGAGCGCCTTGAAGAACGCGTGCGTGAACAGATGGAACATGCTCGCCGTGTACCCAAGCGAATGGGCCATCGAACCCACGCCCAAGGCCATCATCATGTAGCCAAGCTGGCTCAAGGTCGAGAAGGCAAGCACGCGCTTGATGTCGTCTTGGGTGACCGCAATGACCGCTGCGAACAGGCTTGTGAACCCGCCTACATATGCGACCACGGTCAACGCATCGACGCTCATCGCGAACGCGGGGAACATGCGTGCCACCAGGTAAACGCCTGCGACAACCATCGTGGCCGCATGGATCAACGCGGACACCGGCGTGGGGCCTTCCATGGCGTCCGGAAGCCAAATATGAAGTGGGAACATAGCGCTCTTGCCGGCCGCGCCCATATACACGAGCATCATGGCCACGGCCAGAAGCGAGAATCCCAGGTAATGCGGGCCCGCCTCTAAGAAGCGGCTCAAAAACGCTTCGTTGGTCAGGTACGCGAAATCGAACGATTGCCACGTCGCGGCCGCGGTTGTGCCGGCCGCCGCCTTAACGTCGCCGAGGAGCGCAAACCCCCAATAGCCGAGCACCAACACGCCAATCATGAAGCCCAGGTCCGCAAAGCGTGTAACAATAAAGGCCTTCTTCGACGCGGCCACCGCGGACGGCTTTTCGTAATAGAACCCAATCAGCAGGAAGCTGCTCGCGCCTACGAGTTCCCAGCACACGTACATTTGAACGATGTTCGGCGCAACGACCAGCCCAAGCATGCTGAACGTAAACAGATTCAAAAACGTGAAGTAGCGGCCGTAACCCGGATCGCCATGCATGTAGCCGATGCTATAGAGATGGACCAAGGCGCTGACGGTCGTTACGACGACCATCAACAACACGGATATCGGATCGACAAGCACACCCACGGAGACGACCAGGTTCTCATCGTACCGCAGCCATTCGGTGCTCCACGGTACAAGGGTCAACGGGCCCGCCCCCTCGGGGGACATCTGAAGGTATTCCCAGGCCAGCTTCAGCGCCATGGCGCACGCCGCGAAGATGGCGGAGGTAGCCACAACACCGGCGGCCTTCGGCGAGTACGGGCGAACGAATAAGCCGACTATGGCGAAGGAGAACAACGGAATCGCAGGGATAAGCCATGCGTGGTTCATTGCGAATCCGGTCATGGCTCGTCCCTCAAGGAGTCCATTTCGTTGACATCCACCGTGCCGCGATAGCGATAGATAGACACGAATATCGCCATCGCAATCACGGCTTCCGCCGCCGCGACGGCGATGATGAATATCGCCATGATCTGCCCATCGACGGTGTCCCGCGCGATGAAGTAGTTGAAGGCGACGAAATTGATGGCCCCGGCATCGAGCATGACTTCGATGGACATGAGAATGCCGATGGCGTTGCGGCGAGTCAGGACTCCATAGAGCCCTATGCAAAAGAGGAGCGCGCACAGGACAAGCCAGTGGGTTAGCGTCGGAGTATGGTTTGCCAGAAACTCAACCATCGTCGCTCAATGCTCCTGCTTCTTTTCGCGCTGAGACAGCGACGTCGTATGCGGCGCTTCGTGGGTCAAGTCTCCACCGGTGGTAAACGGCTGCTCGTGCGGAGGAGTCCTGCGCGCGATGACGATGGCCCCCACGGCGGAAGCCAACAACAACAGCGAGATAATCTCGAACGGCACCACGTAACCGTTGGGACCGTAGTCGAGCAGAATTTTGCCGATCGCGCGCGTATCGTCTTCGGGCGCTTGCGCCATGGGATTGATCGGAAACTGAGACGTCAGCACGATTCCGCATGCTATGACGGCAAATCCGCAGGATGCACACAAACCCAAGATGCGGCGAAGGTTCGACGGGATGTCTTCAAGCAAGTCCGTCGAACGGGTCAGCATGATAGCGAAGACGATCAAGACGACGATGCCGCCCACATAAACGAGCACTTGTGCGCCCGCGAGAAAATCCGCGTCCAGCAGCACGTACAGACCGGCACTGGCCGTCAACATTACCATCAAGGCTACGGCTGCCCGCAAGAGTCTACGCACCCTCACCACGACGACGGCCAAGGCGATGACGGCGATTGCCAGCGTGTAGAAGATGACGGTCTGCGCTGCTGCTATCATCATGTCGCGGACTCCGGACGCGGGCCAGATCCACCCGGCGACACGTCGATAATCGGCGTTACCGGCAACGGACGAAGATTGGGCAGCGGATGCCCGTTTAGCGGTATCGGGCCGCCGCAAATCTCCCTGTTGGACATCATCTTCCTGCGCACGTCGACGTCCTCTTCCTCGGTGGCCAGGCTGGCGGGCGGCCCTGCTTGCCGATTGAGGTTGTAGACAAGCAGACGCCGATCGTACACGGCGTTCTCGAAGTCGGGTCCCATTTCGATTGCATCGAAGGGGCAGGCCTGCACGCACGCGTTGCAGTACATACACGAGTCCATGCGCCAGATAAACCGGTCCACCTCGCGATCATCGGTCAGTTCGCCAATGCGGGTGACGACGCGTATAGAAGCATTCGGACAAGCCGCTTCGCAGTTTTTGCAGCCCGTGCACTTGTGATAGGAGGCGTCTTCATAGCCTCGCGTCCAATCGCGTAGCAACGACGCGGGAAGGCGCAGCTTCGGCGATTTCGTATCCGGGAACTCCCAGTCCACGACCGGCTGCCTCACCGTCACGTACTTGAACTTGAGCACGGCGCGATACCGATCCGGGAAGCGCAACGTAGCACGATTGTTGGGGTACTGGCGCGTCAGAATCGTGAATGGGTTCAGGAAGTAGCCAAGCGTGAGCTTCATGCCCGTGAGCAGCCCGTACAGCCCCGAAAAGAACCGGGACGCCGTGCCATGGTGCGGAAGCACGGGCAGCACCGCGACAGGGATCTCCATTCCGGCAATGCTGCGCCGCTCATTGCGAATATGCTTGGTGTTTACGAGTGCCATGAGTTAGTGCCCCGCCAGCGGAAAGAAGTAGAAGTTCGTCAGCGCGATGAGCGAAGCGACAATCAGATTGGCGAAGCCGATTGGCAGCAGGAACCGCCATTCGAGGTGCATGAGTTGATCCACGCGCAACCTTGGGAACGTCCACCGCACCCACATGATCACGAAGATGACGAAGAACGCTTTCAACGAAAACCAGGCGACCGGCGGGATAAGATCCATGATGGCGTTGAAACTCGACCAATCCCCGATGTGGAACGGCATCCATCCGCCCAGGAACAACGTCGCCGCCAAACCCGCGGCCACGAACATGTTGATGAACTCCGCCAGGAAAAACATGGAAAACCGCATGCCGGAGTATTCGGTGTGGAACCCCGCGGCAAGTTCCGACTCGCCTTCGGGAATGTCGAATGGCAAGCGGTTGATCTCCGCCGTGGATGAGATAAGGTAAATGCTGAACGCCAGGAAACCGACCCCTGGTGCGCGCCAAACCCACCAGCCGTCCTGCTGGCTCGCGACAATCGCCGAGAGCTTCATCGACCCCGAGAACAACACGATCACGAGCAGGGCTAGCGTGGCGGACAATTCGTAGGAAATGATCTGGGCGCCCGCGCGCATCGCGCCGATGGTCGACCACTTGTTGTTGGAACTCCATCCGCCCACGAGAATCCCCATCACGCCGAAACCGCCCACGGCACTGACGAAAAGTACGCCGATGCTGAGGTCCGCGATTTGCTGCAGGGGCCCGTAGGGAATAACGCCCAGGATCAACACCGGCGTCGCCAGCGCTAGGAACGGGGCGAACAAATGCAACGCCTTGTCCGCGCGGATCGGCACGATGTCCTCTTTGAGCAACAGCTTTATCGTGTCCATGAGCGTTTGGAAAATGCCAAACGGCCCAACGCGGTTCGGCCCCAACCGGCACTGGAAATGGGCGGCGATTTTTCGTTCGAGCCAGATCAGTCCAAATCCGAGAAAGACGACCAGCAGGGACACGGTGAGCAACGCGAGCGCAATGTGTCCCAGCGTCCACCAGATACTGACATCGAGCGATTTTGCCGCGCGGTCGGAGATGCTTTCTATGTAGAACCTCTTGCTCATGGGTTACCGATCGATGTCCGGGATCACGAGATCGAAGCTGGACAGGATTGCGATGATATCGGCGATGCGCCACCCCGGGGTAATCTCGGTAACGGCCCAAAGGTTGTTGAAGTTCGGCGACCGGAAATGCCATCGATATGGCTTTTCACGTTCGCCGTCGGACACGAGAAACACGCCCATCGCGCCGCGCGCGGTCTCTATCTGATCGTAGTATCTTCCTTTCGGCACGACGATGGGCATGTTGTACCGCAAGGTCATGTGCGGACCCATGGGGATATTGTCGAGGAGCTGTTCGACGATGCGGATTGACTCGTGCATTTCGATCATGCGCACGTAGTAGCGGTCCCAGCAATCGCCCCGCTGGCCAATCACAACGTTGAAATCGACGTCTCCGTATACGCCGTACGGCTCGATCTTTCGCAAGTCGTACGGGACGCCGCTGGCGCGAATCACCGGACCTGTGCATCCCAACGCAATGCCACGCTCCGGAGATAGAATGCCAACCATCCGAAATCGTTCCTGCAAGATGATGTTGTTCGATAGTAGCGTTTCGTACTCGCCGAGCACCCGCTTCAGATGCTTTACAACCTTCTTTGCGCGCGACACGAAATTCGGGTGGATGTCGTACATCAGGCCGCCGGGCTGAATATAGTTCATCGTAAGCCGCGCGCCGATGGTTTCTTCGAACAACTCGCTGATGATTTCGCGTTCGCGGAATCCGTACATGAACGCCGTCGCGGCGCCCAAGTCCATTCCCAGCACGCCCCACCACAGCACGTGGCTCTGCAAGCGCTGCAGCTCGGCCATGAGCGTGCGGATGGTCTCGATGCGCGAATTCGTCTCGATGCCGGCGGCCTTCTCGACGGTCTTCGCGACAAGCCAATTGTTCATGAGGGCCGACAGGTAGTCCAAGCGGTCCGTCATCGTGACGATTTGGCGGTAGGTGAAGTTCTCGCAGATTTTCTCGACGCCGCGGTGGACGAACCCCGGCACGGGGATGACTTCCTTGACCGTCTCGCCGTCCAACCGCAGCACAATCCGCAATGATCCGTGCGCGATGGGGTGCTGCGGCCCCATGTTGACGAAATACTCTTCCGTGGCCAGCGGGTTCTCGGACGCCGGAGTCGATTGAAGCACTTCATCGAGATTGCGAACCGTTACGGCCATACCGGGCGCTCCAGCATGTACTCGTCCCGATAGTCTTTTCGCAACGGAAAGCCCACCCAATCGTCTTCGAGAAACAAACGGCGAAGGTCGGGGTGATTGTCGTACAACACCCCGAACAAATCGTACGCCTCGCGTTCCTGCCAGTGGGCGATGGGCCAAATGAAACTGGCTGTTGGCGCGATGGGGTTGGACCGGGGTATCTCCAGGCTCACGGTGAGATAGTGTCCGTGAACCGTGGAGTAGAGCACATTCACCAGCTCGAAGCAGTCTCGGTCCGGCCAATCGATGGCCGTGTGCGTCAGCAGAAGATCGAAGCGCAGGCGCTCGTCATCGCGAAGCCATTGCAGCAAATCGACATACCCTTCCCTCGGCGCGGACACCGCGGGGACGTTGCTCGACTCGACTCGCTCGATGTGCGGGCCGTGCGCAATTACGATTTCGATGAGTGACGCTGCATCCATTCTCTGACTCTGCTCGCCCATGGCCGTTTCTCGGCCTCGGCATCCACGTCGATCACATTGTCCTGCTCCAGGATCTGGCGCATCTGTTCCTGAATATCGCCTACAGTGACTCCGGTTGGCAGGGCGGCCAAAACTGGCTTCCGGCGGATGCCCGGCTGGCGGATAGACTCCCCTTCCTTGATCATCTTCTGCAACATCAGCAATCCATAGAAAAACGCCTCGGGTCGAGGAGGGCACCCGGGCACATACACATCGACGGGCACAACCTCGTCGGCGCCGCGGACGATGGTATAGGAGTTGTACATGAACGGGCCTCCACTGATGGCGCAGGATCCCGTTGCCATCACGTACCGCGGTTCGGCCATTTGGTCATAAAGGATGCGCATGCGCGGGGCCATCTTCTTGACGATTGCGCCTGCGATGACCATGAGATCGGCTTGGCGCACCGACGCGCGCGCCACCTCCGCGCCGAACCGCGAAAGGTCCTGGTGCGCGCCGTTCGTCGCCATCAACATCTCGATGGCGCAGCATTTTGTGCCGAACATGAGCGGCCAAAGGCTGTTCGCGCGCGCCGCATTGATGGCCGTGTCCATGGAAGTCACCATGATCGACCCACCCGGGATGCGTTCTACGATGGCGGGGATTCTATCGACGACTAGACCCATTCGAGCACGCCCTTGCGCCACGCGTAGAGCAAACCCACGATCAGGATGACCAGGAAAATAAAGACCTCGATGAGACCGGCAACCCCCACATCGCGAAATGCGACGGCCCATGGATACAGGAAAGCCGCTTCGACATCAAAGGCAAGGAAGAGCAGGCCAAACAAGTAGTAGCCGACGTTGTACTGAACCCATGCGTGCCCGATGGGCAGCTCGCCGCATTCGTAGGGCGAGTTCTTGACGGGCCCCGGATTCCTCGGGGCAAGCAGGTAGGATGTGATCAAACCGCCCCCGACAAAGAGAGCGGAAAGCCCCGCCAACAACAGTACTATGAAATAATCCATCGCCATCAATCCTTGATAGGCAAAAAACGCCCCTCATGAAGAATGACTACAAGAGTTGGTGTAACGACACCTTTCAGCCAACCACGCGGAGGGAAGAAGCAAGATTCGCGCCAAGCTACGCAAACAACCTCAATCTACACAAACTACTGGCACTAATCAGTTTAGCACGAAATCTCAAGCCACTCAGACCACACAACTGCGCACCAAGAGGACACAACTGCGCAAGACAGGGGTGTGCAAGGAACCTCGTAAGTGTTCACAGAATCGGCATACGCTGCGGCCCAAAGTCACGTCACGGAGAACGTCTACGGGGAGAGGCACAGTACCCAACCGGCAATTCCAGAATCCCAAAGCCATCGCGCACGGCTTGACATTGAGGATCGTACACTAAAGAATGTGTGTGCATGATGCAACTATAGAGGAATCCGCATGTCGTTGCGAAGGAAACGTCACAGGCGCAAGCCGGGGTTTGCCGAAGTCCTGTTCGTTCTCGCACTCGTGATAGCCTTGTTCCCTGCGTCCTATTGGTGGGCCCATTTGAACCAGCCGAATTGGAACCGCGCTCCAGGCAGCATCGTCTCGGGTGTCATCCTGAATACCCACTACAATGCGGAACGATACGACCCAAAGGTCTCCGCGCAATACCAGTACCTCGTAGGCGCGGTTACGTATCAGGGTTCCTACGAAGGATTCTGGCCCGAAGTCGGCAGCCCCAATGCGCTCCCGCCGGACCGCCTCGAAGAGGTCTCGAAACCGGGGCATCCTCTTGTCGTTTCCTACGACCCGGGGAATCCGCGTCGCAGCGTTCTGCATCC
>JBHEKO010000506.1:0-11664 GCA_041859475.1 Candidatus Hydrogenedentales bacterium | reverse complement strand
GATCACGTATTTAAGCGCTATGAACGAATTGCCTTGCCAGCATTTGACAGTGCATATCGGCCGGGTGATCGTTCGGTTGCTTTGGGTGCCCCGGCTAGAAACAGTGGCGAGTCGATATCGTTCGTCGCGGCTCCTATTTACATGGAGGTGCGACTCGCCGATCCTGTGACAAGAAAATCAACTGGCGAGTGGTATTCGGAAAGGGATTACAGGAAAAGCGCGAAGCAACTCGTGGATATGCTACGGAGGTTTAACGAGGCGAACTAGAAACAAGGGCGGAGTTATGAACACGTACCCGTCATCTTCCATGAGCTGGCATTGATGCTGGAGTTCGCGCCTTCAGCGCGACGGGTTGCTTCCAGGCTTCGCCACTCGGTAGCCGGCTCGCCGGGACATCAGGCCGAATCGAGTTCGTTATCCTACGGACTGGCCATTCGCCTCCCGTTGCTCTCCACTCCATCTCGCGATGACGCAGTCATGGTCGGCTACAGACCGGAGAGTGCGTGGCGGGACAGGGCGTGCGTTCAACATCAAGCACCAGCGCAGCGGTTCGACGCTCCGGCCAATTCTGGAAATTGACAAACCGAGTCCGCAAAGGGGACGATCCCCGCAGACACGCATGTATGGATCAGAGTGTGCTTATGCCGACAGCAAAACATCGATTTCGGATTTGCTCCCTGAGAAGCGCCGCTGCAATTGCCGCGTTCGTTCTTGTTTCGATTTCCTCTGTGGAGGCTCAGGAGCCGCAGACGCCCAACGATCTATGGCAACAGGCGACGCTTTACCGGGACGAATGGGGCGTGCCGCATATCCAGGCGGATAACTTGGGGGCGATGGCGTTTGCGTTCGGCTATGCGCAGGCGGAGGACCATATCGAGGCAATGCTGCGCGCATATCGAATCGCGAACGGGCGCGCGGCGGAAGTGCTTGGCCCCGACTTCGCCCAGTCCGACGAGTTCAGCATCAAGATGGCCCACGCAACGCTCGCGGAAAACGCCTACGCCATTGCGGACGACGCGACGCGGCTCTTGTGCGAAGGGTTTTCGCTGGGAGTCAACACGTGGATCATCGACCATCCCGGCGCCGCGCCCGTGTGGTCCGATGGCATGCGGCCCGAAGACATTCTGGCGTTGATGCACAGCTACCTGATGAGCTATGCGCCGCTTGACGTGCGGGGAATCTATGCGCGGCCCCCTGCTTCGCAGACGGGCAACGCGTGGGCCGTCGGACCATCGCGTTCGGCCACGGGGGAAACGCTGCTCGTCATCAATCCGCACACGGACTACCGCAGCCAGTTCCAATGGTATGAAGCACAACTCACTACAGGCGATTACAACGTGATCGGCGCGACGTTGTTCGGATTGCCGGTGTTGCTTCAGGGTCACAATGGAGTGCTGGGCTGGGCGCTCACGCCCAACTCCCCCGACTTCGCGGATGTCTATGCGGAATCGGTGCAGCAGCAGGAAAATGCGGTCCAAGATCCCGCCAACCCGACACTTGGCAATCAAGATACCGGCCTGGACCTCGAATTATTGCGCACGCTGCAAATCATCGCCCATACCAAGTCGTACTATGTGATGATGCCCGGTGGATTGGAGGAACGGCAAGTCACGTGCCTGGACTCCGAGCACGGTCCCTACATTGGCCAAATCGGCGGACGTTTAGCCACGTGGCAGATTGGTGGATACCGCGATTTCGGCGCCTTGACGCAGCTTGTCGATATGGGCAGGGCGCAGGATCTAAGCACATTCCAAGCGGCGTGGGGCCAGCAACAGATACCGTGCTTCCATCTCATCTACGCCGACCGGGCGGGCAATCTCTTCTATCACTACAATGCCAGGGTCGGCGACAAGTATTGGCCCGTCGCCGAACAAGCCACGGAGAATGGTGGCGAAGGCTTCGCTCCGATCGATTGGACACGCCCGGTTTCCGCCAACAATTCGCTTTTCAAGTGGGGGCCGTATGCAAGTCCCGCGGAATTGCCTGCCCTCACGAATCCCGCGTCGGGATACCTTCAAGCGTGCGGCACCACGCCGTGGGGCGTCACCGAACAAAATACGATAAAGCCCGACAAATGGCCGGGATGGCTGATTCATGACACGGATACCCTTCGCGCCAATCGTGTCAAGCGGCTGTTGACGTTCGGCCTGCGTTCGTATCAGGACATGCAGGCTATGCTGTATGACGTGCTGGTGCCCTCGGCCGTCGTTGTCGTGCCCAAACTCATTGAGGCGGCAGACGCATCCGGAGAATGGACGGCACAGGCGCATCCGGATTTGGCCCCGGGATTGGATACGTTGCGAAATTGGAACTACGTCGCGGACACGACAAGTCAAGGCATGACGTTTTACCACATGTATTGGGCCACTCTGAAATCAATGGCCCCGGCCTCCGTGGGCGAAGATGCGCTGCTCATGGCCTTGGGCAAGGGCGAGCCCGATGCGCAAGAACTGAGTCTGCGCGCCGCCGAACAGGCGGCCCGCCTTCTACGCTCCGAGTTTGGTTCCGTCGCTGTACCTTGGGGCGATGCCCATCGCTTTTTCCGAGGAAAGCAATCGGTCCCTGCGGCGGGCTCAGGCATGGGCGATGCCGTGTTTATCGCATCCGCCGCCGAGTTCACGGACAAGGTGTGGCGTGTCAACTATGGCTACGGATATGCCATGGCCGTGAAATTCGGGGAAACAGTCGATACCGCAAGCGTGGTCCCCTTCGGCGTATCGGAGAACCCGGATTCACCGCACTATGCGGATCAACTCAATCTGCTGAGCGAACGCCGCATGAAGGTTGTGCGCTCCGATCCGGAAGAAGTGCGGCGTTACGCGAAGTCGGCCTACGGGTCCTCGGTGCGCTTCTCCCCCATGGGAGTCCCCGCCTCGGGCATTGTGCACTCGGGCAGTCCAGTTGCCGTCAGTTCGACGATGTACACGCAGTCTCCCGCCCAACTCCCTCTTGGGTTGGCCACGTTTACCATGTATACGCGCGTTATGATTGAACCAGCCGACGCGTCTGTCACAGTCGATATGGACGTGTATATCCCGCCCGAGCTTTGCTCGGACGAACACCTCCCATCGTTGGTGGCGTATGCCTACGACGAAGAATCGGGCTGGTCGCGCCTCGATGCGCAGGAGGTGGATCCGGCAACGCGGATACTCCGTTTCCGAGACCGGAGCGCGCGCACCTATGCGGTGCTTGGGCCTTCGGAGTACCGGGCAATCCAAGAGGCGGATATGCGCGACCGCGTGGCGCTTACAATCCCCGACAGCGCCATTCGCGAACGGCTGCCCCGCCTGAGTTCTATCAAGTCAACCGACGGCCCTCCTCCGCTCGTTCCCGGAGCACCGGGCTTCAAGGAGGCGAAGCAACAGCCGGTGGAGACTCCCCCGCCGGCCCCGGAGGTTCAAGCACCCCCTAGTCTGGACGATCAGCAGCCCTCGGCTGCAGCGCCAACCGCGGAGACCCAGATTACACCCGGCCCTGGCGTTGAGCCGGCGACGGCTGTCCCGCAGGCTGCAGAAGCCCAAGCCCCCCCCAGCTCCGGCGGAGAACCGGTGGTGACCGCCACGCCGCCGGCACCGGGAGCCGTAAGCATGCCTGGCCTGCCTGAGCCTGCGTCCGCTCCCGTAAAGCCTGGAGTCCGGCAAGGTGCTATCGCATGGGGAAGCACCGTGCAATTGCGGCCGCCCGGAGTAGAGGGCATTATCAAAGTGACCGCCGACAAACCCATTGGGGCGCGCCTGTCGGTTTCTCCCGAAGCCCCAAGGCCTCTGGAAGGGAACCTTGCTGCGTTCACCGAATTCGTCATGGTCGAATGCTCGACCAAAGACGTGCCCGTGAAAGTTGCTATCAGTCTTCGTCCGGCTCCATCCGTATGCGATGCGCAAAACCTCGACAAGCTGGCCCTCTATGCGTTTGACGAAAAAAGCGGTTGGAACCGGCTCGACACGCAATCGTTCGATTCCAAGGTTCGCGGAGTCTCCGGAGAAGATACCAGAGCGCGATGCTATGCGCTGGTTGGTCCCGCCAATCTGCTATTGGAAAGTCCCGCAGGCAAGCAGGTCAAAGAGTCTGGCCGATGAGGCAAGCCCCGTTTGTCGCGGATCATGCCATCACTCATAGAGACCACCAGCGGCGTGGAATATCCCTGATTGACAGACCTGGGTCCAGAAGAGTAGTTTGGAAAGTGTAATTACACTATTCATATCTGACAAGGAAAGATAAGCATTTCTATGAGCATCGCACCGAAGTCACAATGCGACCCCCCGCGAAAGCGTTGGAATTGGACCATGCACGATGTTGCACGGGAAGCGGGCGTATCCGTAAAGACGGTGAGCCGCGTGGTCAATGGCGAGACCGGGGTAAGCGAAGCTACCCGGTTTCGAGTAGCACGCCTGATAGAAGAGGTCGGATATTTCCCCCACACAGGCGCCCGCAGCATGCGAAGTACGCCGCGCGATTGCGTCGGCGTAACGATCCCCGCCCCGACCGAAGAGGTTCCGGTCAGCCAGAAGTTCTTCATCCGGTTGTTCGCGGAGTTGTATCGAATCTTCGGCACGAAGGGACAATACATCTGTTTCGACGTGAACCCGTTCAAGATGGAGAATCATATCAATTACGCGCGAGGTCTCTGGGAGCAGCGCTATTGGGGTTGCGTCTTGTGCGGCCCGTTAAGCCCCGCCGATCCCACGATTCTCAAGATCCACGAGTCGGGTCATCCTTACATGGCCCTGGGGCGGCTGGATTCGCTTCCCGATTGCAGCAGCGCCACGGTGGATTACGAAGATGCCGCAGCCGTCTCGACTCACCATCTACTGAGTCGGGGGCACAAACGCGTTGGTTTTCTTAAGGGATTTCAAGGATATCAACCGGGCTTCGAGCGCTATCGCGGGTATATCCGAGCGCTTCAGGAAGCAAGCGTGGACGTAGACGAGTCGTTGATTCGTGTTGCCTCGTTCCCTTCGCGCGATGTCATCAATGCAGTACATCGACTTCTATTGGATCGGTCGGTAACCGCATTCGTGGAGGCCAGCGGTTCGGAAGATGCCGAGAGCGTGCGAGAGGGTTGCCGGCGGGCAGGACGCGTGCCGGGAAAAGACGTGGAGATCGTGGCGTGGACCTACTCGCCGAATTCCACGGTTATTCGCGAGGCATGCGCGCACGTTTGGCTCCCGGTGTGGCAAGCCGCGGTAGATGGACTTGAGCAGTTCTCCCGCTGGTTCAGCGGCGAAACGGACTCTCCGGTGAACGTCCTGTACCGGCCCACGCTCTATCAGACCATCGAAAGCGAAGAACTCCCCAAACCCACGAGCCTGTTCGACCTGAACGAATAGGGCAGCGCCTCGCACTGCTTGCGGGCCTTGCCCGCATCCGCTCTCAGTATCGGCTCAGCAATGCCGCTAGGGCTTCGATCCACGCAGGATGGGTATTGAGGCACGGGATGTGCTGAAAAGCTTCGCCGCCCGCCATAAGAAAATCACTGCGCGCCCGAATGGCGATCTCTTCGACGGTCTCAAGGCAATCGGCTGTAAACGCCGGACACACGACGGCCAGGCGCTTGACCCCCTTCTTCGGCAGCGTGGGGATCACGATATCCGTCGCGGGCTTGATCCACGGGTCGCGCCCGAGTCGCGACTGGAAGGAGACCGAGTAACCTTCCGGGGTGAGGCCAAGGCGTTCGGCCAGTGCGCGCGACGTCTGAAAACAATGGGCGCGGTAGCAATTTCGATTGGCATCGACCACGCCTTCGCAGCAGTCCGCCTGCTTCAGACAATACTCGCCGGAAGTGTCGCTCTTCTTGATCTGCCGCTCGGGCAAACCGTGGTAGCTCATGAGAAGCAAGTCCGGCTGGAACTGATCGATGACAGGCTTGCATACGGCCGCCCACGCGTCCAGAAATCCGCTGTCGGCGTGAAACGGCGGGAGCGCGGAAATGGGCGGAACGTTCCAGTACTGCCCGGCCAGTTTGTAGACAAGCTCAAGCGCCGAGCCATTGGCCGCGGAAGAATATTGGGGATACAACGGGGCGGCGATAATGCGGTCGACATTCTTCTTGACGAGTTCGTCGAGGCCGCTCTTGATAGACGGGTTGCCATAGCGCATCCCGATCGCGAATTCACATTCGGGCATCCGGGCTTCAAGGCCAGCCAAGAGGTCGCGCGTGACGACCATCAGCGGCGACCCCTTCTCCGTCCAAACGGCGCTGTAGGCATGGGCGGACTGCTTGGGGCGTCTCGGCAAGATAATCAGGTTGAGAAGCAGCCAGCGCACGATGGGATTGATATCGAGAATGCGCGGATCGGACAGAAACTCGCGCAGATACGTGCGCGTTTCCGGGGCACGCGGGGCGTCGGTGGTCCCGGTGTTGATAAGGAGTATGCCGACCTTCTCGCCACTGTGCATGATTTCATTCCCTTCGAGCTAGCGCCGTTTCAATGCAGGCATCAGGCCATAGAGGCGCATCAACCACTTGGTGCTACGATAGAAAAACACCTCCGGCTCGCCGCGGTCAAGTGCGCGTTCCAGGCGTTGCGCCAAGGTCTCCACCGAAATTCGCATGGGGCCTTCGCCTACCCCCATGAGGGCGACGTTCACCACGAGGATACCTCGATGCTTCAATTCCGAGAATAACGCCTCGGACATGGCATTGATTCCGCCTTTGGCAATGCTGTAGACCGTCTGCGCGGGATTGGATTTGTATCCGGCCAGAGACGAAATGTTGACGATTGCGCCGCTTCCCCGCTCCGCCATCGCGGGAGCGATCATGCGCGTCAGTTGCAGCGTGCCGATGAGATTGGTGCGAATGCTGCCTTCAATTTCTTCCAGCGTGGTATCTAAGAATCGTTTCGACGTGGTATCCGCGGCATTGTTGATGAGAATGTCCACGGTGCGCTCCCCTTGAGTGGCCCATTCGGAGAGTTTGCTCAAGGACTCGGACGAACACAAGTCCGCGACAAAGCATTCGCAGCAACCGCCTTTGGCCCGGATCTCCGAGGCCAGCGCGTCCAATTGCTCTTCCCTACGAGACGTGAGGAGCAGCCGTGCTCCGCGCTCCGCGAGACAACGTGCCAGGCCTTGCCCAACAAATCCGGCCGCGCCGGTCAGTAGGATTGTCTTTCCAGTCATGGGCATGGCTTGTGCGCGATCATGGCGAATTTATTCGGAAGGCGCCGGTACCAATACGCGAGAAGCAACGTAAAGGGCGCCTTGGCCACGCGTTGCCAAAGGGGAAACACGCCGCGTTCGACTTGCTCCCCGCGAATGTGGATCTTCGAGCACGCGATCTCATAGCCGCGGCCAAGCAGATGCGGCGCAAGCTCGTCCGGGTAGATGGCAGGTTCGTTGTCGAAGGGGGCGACGCGAATCGGCGATGCCGGGGCCTGGGTCCAGCGCACAAATGGATTGCGCGCGTCGGGCTCCACAATCGCCATGACCCCGCCAGGACGCAAGACGCGGTCAAGTTCGCCGAATATGCTCTCCCATTTCTGTTCAAGGTGGTGCAAGACATCCACACAATATACCGTGTCGAAGCAGGCGCCCGAAAACGGGAGCGATTCGGTGGCGTCTCCAACGAGGGCATGAAGACCTTTGTCCCGCGAAAGCCGCGCGCAACGATGCGACACATCTACGCCTACAACGGTTGCAGAATCGAAGGCGCTCCCGATCGTGCCGTCCCCACACCCCAAGTCGAGCACACGTCCCTTCTTCAACACCAGCGCATTCAATTGCTCAAGCGACTCTTTTGGATAGACATAGAGCTGATCGCTTGACGCCAGATGATCGAAGAGTTGGGCTTGCGGGCGTTTCACGGAACGGGCTTCCGCCCTATGTACAGGAGGGCGTCTCCGCGAAATCGCATCAGAAAGCGGTGCACCCCCAGTGGAAAGAGATTGCCCGCGACGAACAGGTTGTGGTTGTACGGACAAAGCTCAAGGGTGTCGAACTCGTGCGTTTCGAACAGGAACTTCAGCGCGCCTAGCGTGAAGGGGCGCTTGTGCGTGATGTCGTTCCAGAATCGGAACTTGTACTTCATGATGTCCGGCACTGTGATAAACACGACGCCTCCAGGCTTGAGCACCCGGCGAATCTCGACCGCGATCTTCTCTGGACAGTTGAGATGCTCCAACGTGCTGGTCATCGCCAAGAGGTCGATGCTGTTGGCAGCGAGCGGGAACCACCCTTTCTCCATGTCGCCAAGCACGAAATCGATGCCGTCCGCGCGGAGATCCTTGGCGTAGTGCGCATCGAAGTCCAGGGCGATGCGCTGGGTCACGGCGGGCGATTCATAGCTTAGGAACCAGCCATTCCATGCGCCGCAATCAAGCACGCGCAAGCCACTCCGCCCCGGGAAATAATGATCGAGCACATACTTCATCGACCAGATCTTGTGGCTCTTCTGGCCGATGGCCTGCGCTTTGCGCGACATTACGTCGATGAACCATCGATGGAGCGCGTTGGTTTGCTCCAGGCAACAGCGCTCGTAGTTCTTGGCGTAGTCCATGATTTCCAGTTTATCCCCTATCAGCCGGTTGCGTATGCATTGTAGCCGCGAAGACGCCCGACATGAAAGGCGAGCGCTACTGGGCCGCTCCGTTTCTACACGAACTTGGAGCGAACCCAAGACGCCCCGTACGTAGGCCCTGCGCTACATGCCCCATGAGTAGACGGTAATGTCGCCACTGCTGGCCTCATCGACTTTGCGCATGTTTTCCCGTACCCAGGCGACGTCACCAACCAGTAGATACGCATGTTCGAAGCGGCGGTATTCGGCGATGAAGTATCCCTTGGGGTGCTTCTTCATGAACGCTTTGAGATCTTCCAAACCTTTCAAGCCATCAAGTCCCGATTCAACATACTCCCAGACGATCACGCGGCTGGGGTACCAGTCGTCGACGCGGCCCACATAGTGAAACACCGGCAGGTACGAGGTGGTAAGCACGGCGGCATCGCCAGCGTGCTCACGCACATAGGCGCAGGGTATACGCCATTGAGGATGGGCTACCGCAAGCGTGATGTCGTCTCCTCTTGCCACGCGCAGACTGTCCTCCACAAGGTCACCGGTGGAAATGCACAGGCGCACCATGAAGATAATGAGGGGGACTGCAATGACTACCCTCCAAGGTGAACGGCGCACGGAGAAGACGAAGGAAACGGCCTGCACAAGTCCATAGGCACACGCAATCACAAAAAGCGGATACGCAAAGAACATGAATCGGTGCCGCCGGTAGCCGATCAGACAATTCAGGACGAGGACTGGCGCGGCAAACGCCACAGCCGCGAAAACGCCCCTGCGTTTCTCCCGAAGGAGCATCAGCAAGAAGCCGCCGCATCCCAGAACAGAGTAACCTCGACTCAGGTTGTTCGTGATGAATCGGAAGTAATAGAACGCGTCCGATTGGTCGTGATCGATCTGTGGACGAGCCGGCTGGTCCAACAACTGCCCTTCTTTGAAGATGGCGTCATGCTCTTGGGGAGGAAGGCTAAGGTAGTAGCCGGCAATGGTGGCAAGTCCGGCAAGCGTGCCGAGAACCAAGATGAGCGTCCATCGGGAACGAATCGTTCGAGCGTACAACGTCTGCAATCCCGCATACGCCCCCACAGGTGCAAGGAAGAGAATCCCGTGCGGCGCCGTAACCAAGCCGCCAATATATCCTCCGAGCGTTCCGAGTCCCCACTTCACCCGGTCTCCGCGCGACTCTCCTTCACAGTATCGCCAGTAAGCGATGAGCATTGCTAGATAGGCCGTTTGGTTCATCGTATAGAAACGCGCCTGGCGCGACCAAGCCACGGTCCACGGTGACGTGGCGAGAAGAAGCGCAGCCGTCAACGCAGTGGTTCTACCAAAGAGGCGGCGTGCAATGAGGTAGGTGAGAAGGACATTGAGCATCGCAAAGAGGACGGTGGGCGCGCGTACAGCCGCTTCGCTGTCGCCAAAGAAGGCAATCACCCCTGAAAGCATATAGGAATATAGCGGACCGCCCGTGTACACCGCGCCGCCAAGTAACAACGGCAACCCGGTCTTCAGGATTTGCTTGCCCGCATAGACATGGATCAACTCGTCGTGCCACAGGGCCGGCAGGCCCAGATTCGCGAAGCCTAACGCGCCCGCCGTGGCGACGGCCACGCCAACCAATGCCCATTCCCACCAGGGCGTATCAGAGGTGCGATCTGCCGGAACCATCAGCCTTCGTTATCTCCAACGACATCATACTTCCCTTGGTGTACGCAAACAGCGCGTCCTCCAGCTTGCACAAGGCCACGGCAGGCAACAGAAATCCCTCCTTTGCCGCAGCCATTGCTACGCCGATTCCGGGTGCGCGGCGCTCGCTCATCGCGACGGCCTCCACGGGATTCGCGCGAAGTCCCAGTCTGCGCGACACGACATGCTGCACGTCCGCGAGATTGGCTTCAAGGAATCGTCCCTGGTAAGTCACACGCTGGACGGCCATGCCCGAGGGGAGCATGCCCTCCACGTCAGCCGCTGCGTACCCGAGCACTTTGTGGTCCGGTGGATCGAGACAATACCCCAACCGCCGGCTCATGCGCATACCATGATAAGGCGTCGGGCAGACCAGCCGCAGGATTCCGCCGGGCTTTAGGATACGATCCATTTC
This sequence comes from Candidatus Hydrogenedentales bacterium, assembly GCA_041859475.1. Taxonomy (GTDB): domain Bacteria; phylum Hydrogenedentota; class Hydrogenedentia; order Hydrogenedentales; family SLHB01; genus JAIBAQ01. The sequence goes on along the minus strand of JBHEKO010000506.1, from coordinate 1,057 downwards.
GCGGAGCAAACCTCGCGGGTCATCCAGATGTTCGATAATGTGGGAAGCAAAGGCCACGTCGAAGGAGTCGTCTGCGAACGGAAGACAAAGCGCGTCCGAACCCAATGCGTGCAAACGCCGTTGCACGCCAATACGGCGGGCCACGCGTGTTGTCTCGCGCAGACACGCGGAAGTGAGATCGCAACTCGTAACATCGAATCCTTCGCGCGCAGCGAGCAGGGAGTTGGAGCCGCCGCCCGAACCCACATCCACGAGCGTGCGCTTGCCTTCGCGCCACGCTCGGCGCAAATACCGCAGCACCGGAGCTACGCCTAGGCGTGCGCCGATGTGCCACATGACCAAGTAGTCTCGCGGGAACGAGTAGACGTCCAACATCATACGCAGAGAATAGCTTGCCTGCGGGTTCCCGTTACACTACGATTTCGCATGAACAGTTCAAGACGCCTGCCGTCTGAGACATGTAGCGCCCGGCTTCTGTGCCGGGCGTGGGCAACCGCGGATTGCTGGACAGGTCGAGACGGGTGGAATCCCGTTTGGGGTATGGGAGATCAATGGCAACGCTGACGCTCGCGATCTGTGCGCGCAACGCACAAAACATCATCGGCCCGTGCTTGGAGAGCATCCGCGCGCAAACGGTTGCTCCCGAAGTGCTCCTAGTAGCCGTGGATGAACTCTCCGATCCGACGGCCGACGTAGCGCGTGCGTTTGGCGCGAGAGTGATTGCCAGCAACGCGACCGGGCTCTATGAGGCGCGCAATGCCGTGCTCGATGCATGCACAACCGAATACCTCGCGTTTACGGATGCGGATTGCGAGTTGGCGCCTGCATGGGTGGAATTGGCAAAGCGGGTGCTCGACGAGCACCCCGATGTGGCCGCGGGTACGGGCAGGCATCCGCCTGTCGGCGCGCGCAATTTTGCCGCGTGGCTGCATCACATGTGGTTCATCGTCGAGACCGAATCCACGGGCGAGACGCAAGGCATCATCGGAGGCAACAGCTACTTCCGCGTCGAGGCCTTGCGCAAGGTCGGCGGTTGGCTCAAGCTGCCGAGGCACAG
>JBHEKO010000336.1:0-3955 GCA_041859475.1 Candidatus Hydrogenedentales bacterium | reverse complement strand
CGTGGCGACACCGTCGAGGCGGAATCGGTCGTCGTGGCGATACCCGCCTATGCTGCGGCGCAAGCGGTAGAGGAAGTCGCGCCCGCGGCGTCCAAGGCGCTCACGCAAATCGCCTACGCCGACATCGTCGTGGTGTGCACGGCGTATCGCCGCGACCAGGTGAAGCATTCCATGGAAGGCTTCGGATTCCTCGTCCCGCCGTCGCAAGGCAAACGCGTGCTGGGATGCTTGTGGACCTCTTCCATTTTTCCGCATCAGGCTCCCGAAGGAATGGTCTTGCTGCGCACAATGGTCGGCGGCTACGCCGATCCCGATCCGGTGCAATGGAGCGACTCGGAACTCATGGCGTTGCTCGATCGAGAGATTCATCCGCTCCTGTCCATTGACGGCAAGCCGGAGTTTGTGCGCATATTTCGCCATATTCGCGGGATTCCCCAGTATCTCCTGCAGCATGGTGAGCATTTGGCGGCGATTGAGGCCGCGGAGCGGGAGTGTCCCGGCCTTGTCTTCGCGGGCAATGCCTATCGGGGGGTCGGCCTGAACGATTGCGTCCTCTCCGCGCACCGCGCCGTCGCAATGCTCGCGAAATAGCCCCCGCATTGCATTCCCGCGCATCCGATGGTAGTCTGAACCAACGCGCTGTCTTGTGCGATTTCATCAACGAACACCGCGATTCGCCGCCGGCGTATTCGGCGTGCCGCTCCGTGGCGTGCCCACACTGCCTTAACGTGTGACTCCAGAGGGCTTCCCGGCGAATTGCTATTATGGTGAGGAGACTTCCCAATGGCTGTGACCACTACGCCGTCCCGCATATTCGATCAGTCGCAACCGGACATGATCACCCGGAAGCCTTTTCCTAAGTCATGCAAGGTCTACGTGGAGGGTTCCGACCCCTCGATTCGCGTTCCAATGCGCGAAATCTCACAGACCCCCACGCGTGAGCGCGGCACGGAGACGACAAATCCCAATCCATCAATCACGGTCTACGACACGTCCGGTGCGTATACCGATCCCTCGGAGGAGATTGACGTCCGCCTGGGCTTGAAGCCCATACGCCATGCGTGGATCAAGGCTCGCAACGACGTGGATGAATTGAGTGGCCTTACGTCTGCCTTTGCGCGTGGCCGCGAAGAGGACTCGCTCCTGTCTGGAGTCCGCTTCGAAAGGAGACGCGCCCCGTTGCGCGCGAAGCCGGGGTGCCGCGTCACGCAGATGCACTATGCGCGGCGGGGCATGATTACCCCCGAAATGGAATACGTGTCCATCCGCGAAAACATGCGCCTGGAAGAGACCATTGAAGCGCTCAAACGGCAACATCCCGGGCACGATTGGGGCGCGAATCTCCAACGGCGGATCACCCCGGAATTCGTACGCGACGAAGTCGCCCGAGGCCGCGCCATCATTCCCGCGAACATCAATCATCCCGAGCTGGAGCCGATGGCCATCGGACGCAACTTCCTCGTGAAGATCAACGCGAACATTGGCAATTCCGCCGTGACGAGCAGCATCGAAGAAGAAGTCGAAAAGCTCGTGTGGTCCATACGCTGGGGTTCGGACACGGTTATGGATCTTTCGACCGGCGCGAATATTCACGAAACCCGCGAGTGGATCGTGCGCAATTCGCCCGTCCCCATCGGCACCGTGCCTATCTACCAGGCGCTGGAGAAAGTGGGGGGGAGGCCCGAAGAACTGACGTGGGAGATCTTCCGGGACACGCTGATTGAGCAGGCGGAGCAAGGCGTGGACTACTTCACAATCCACGCGGGCGTGCTTCTGCGCTTCATTCACCTCACGGAAAAGCGCGTGACGGGCATCGTCAGCCGCGGTGGTTCGATCATGGCGAAGTGGTGTCTCGCGCACCACAAGGAAAACTTCCTCTATACGCAATGGGACGAGATCTGCGAGATCATGGCTGCGTATGACGTCTCGTTCTCGATTGGAGACGGACTTCGTCCGGGCTCGATTGCCGACGCGAATGACGAAGCGCAGTTCGCCGAACTCAAAGCCCAAGGCGATCTGACGAAACGCGCCTGGGATTTCGACGTGCAGGTGATGAACGAGGGACCGGGCCATATCCCCATGCACATGATCCAGGAGAACGTCACGAAGCAGTTGGAATGGTGCGGCGAAGCGCCTTTCTACACACTGGGTCCCCTGACCACCGACATCGCTCCCGGCTATGACCATCTGACGTCGGCTATCGGAGCGGCCATGATCGGTTGGTACGGAACCGCGCTACTCTGTTACGTCACCCCCAAGGAACATCTTGGCCTTCCCGATAGAAACGATGTGCGCGAAGGAGTCGTCGCCTACAAAATCGCCGCGCATGCCGCGGACCTGGCGAAGGGACATCCCGGCGCGCAAATTCGCGACAACGCCTTGAGCCTGGCTCGCTTCGAATTCCGCTGGGAAGACCAGTTCAATTTGTCGCTGGACCCGGATAAGGCCCGGAGTTTTCACGACGAAACACTGCCCGCCCAAGGGGCCAAGCTGGCCCATTTCTGCAGTATGTGCGGCCCCAAGTTCTGCTCCATGGAGATCACGCAACAGATTCGCGACTACGCCGCGCAACTCGGTTTGGCCGAGGAGAAGGCCCGCAACCAAGGAATGAACAACATGGCCGAGACGTTTCGAGAGGGTGGCGCTGAGTTGTACCAGCGCGTCTGACATCGAAATCGAGGCACCGTGAATATACTCACGTCGTTGAGGAAGCTCTTGCAAGGCTCTGATTCCTGTTCTCCCGATGAGTTGTACGGTAGGTTGCAAGGTGGCGATGCGGTTGTCGTGCTGGATGTGCGCCGGAAAGAGGAATTGGCTCTGGCGCGCGTGGACCCTGCACTCAACATTCCGCTTGACGAGTTGGAAACGCGTATCGGCGAATTGGAGCCGCTGCGCGGTTCGGAAATCATCGTCATGTGTCACCATGGCATTCGTTCCCGGCAGGCCATGATGTTTCTCGCGAACAAGGGGTTCGCGGGTGTGCGAAATCTGGCGGGAGGAATTGCCGCGTACGCCAACGTCGACTCATCCGTCGGGAAGTATTAGTCGACCACTCTCTCGTGTCGAGGTTCAACTCGGTATTGAGGCAGGCGAAATGAGCTACGGTCCGCGCGCCATTCGGTTCTGGCCTTCCGGAATACTGCCCGATCTTCGTTCAAGGAGTATCGAGCAGGAAGTTATCGACGACCAAAGTCTTGAGCTTATGCACCGGCTAGACGAACTCGCCGGACTCCGGCGTGTCAATGCTGTCAGCCTCACGTGCCGTACCTTTTGGCTGCACATTCGACGTGTGGCCCGCGAAAACCCCAATCAGCCCCTGCGTGTCCTCGATTTGGCCTCGGGCGGCGGCGACACCGCGATAGGCCTTTCCCGCCGGGCACGGCGCGAAGCCATCCCGCTCGAAGTTCATGGATGCGACATAAGCCCCGATGCCGTTGCATACGCAAATTCGAAAGCGGCGAACGCGGGCGTTGATGCAAAATTCTACGTGCGCGATGTTGTCCATGAAGGTATTCCTCAAGGATACGATGTCATTACAAGTTCGCTCTTCTTGCACCACCTGACCGATTCGGACGCACAGCGCCTCCTGGAAAGGCTGGGCACGGCGGCACGACGCCTGGTGCTCATTAGCGATTTGAGCCGGAGTTACACGGGCTACCTGCTGGTGTGCGTAGGTTCTCGAATCCTAAGCCGCTCTTTCACAGTCCATAAGGATGGACCTCAGTCCGCCTTAGCTGCATTTACGAGGAAGGAGTTCTCTTCTCTGGCTGACAGAGCGGGACTGCGAGGCTACACCATCCGGTGGGCTTGGCCATTCCGCTTCCTCTTTGCGTGGAGATCGCAGTGAGCGTAGTACTGTTCACGTTGCTGTTTGAGGAAGTCCAGTCGACGTTCTGGGACGCCATTGTCGTGGGTGCTGGATGCGCCGGTTCCGTTATTGCCCGGCAACTCGCAA
>JBHEKO010000716.1:0-16233 GCA_041859475.1 Candidatus Hydrogenedentales bacterium | reverse complement strand
GCAATCAACGCCACGTTGTCGCACTCATTGTACGTCGGGATTACCACGACGGCAGAAGCGCCCGGCAGTTCGCCGGAGTCGATACTCGGTTCCATTCATGTCCTTTCTGGAAGCGAACGCAAATTCCCACGTGCTTCCGCTATTTTGCACGTATACCCCCTATCAGGCAATACGCGGAAAGGCCCAATGCACGTACGTCGAAAGACCTCTGGTTTGAACCGGCAAGCGACAACTGCTAGTTTCTCGATGATACAACTTCTATTCACTGCCTCCGGCTTGCCGGAGCGCATATCGGAAGCCCGTACACATACATGCCAAGGCTACATAGACGGAGTTCCTTTATTGGCCTCGCTGCCCTCTGTGCGGTTTTGCTCGCCGGCTGCAATGGCGCGCCGCCGGCGCAGAACTCCGAGACTGTAGCGAACGACAGTGGAATGCAGGGGAGTGCCGAGGGCCAACTCCCGGTGCTCCAGCGTATGGCAAGCAAGCCCGGACCGGGCGAGGTGGTAAGCTTCCCGCCCGTTCCCATCGTGAAGCTTCCATCGGACAAGGCCGCCGCAAACATGCTGCTCAATCCCGGCTTCGAGCAAGACCTTGCACCTTGGGCCGCGGACGGGACGGACACGTCTGCCTGCAAAACAAATAGCCTTCTCGTTGCCGAAGGCGCGAATTCCCTGGAAGTCATTGCCCCGCAAGCTGGAAGCATCTCGGTGTCTCAGACCGTCAAGTTGAGCCCCCGGACGTTCTACGCGATGAGCGCGCTTGTCTTCGCCCCTGGCGAGAGCAAAGTGGCTCTTGAAGCCAGGGAAAATACCGCAGGCGCAATTGTGAGCGGCGGGGAGACGAGCGGCTCCATGTCCGCCTGGTCCCTTATCCGCTTGGTGTTTGTTACGGGCATCCATTCCGACGAGATACTGCTCGGATTCAAATGCTCCAATGGGAACGGGAATACCCCGATTCTGATTGACCAATGTGCGCTCTATGCCCTTCCGAGCGAGAATCTCCTGCCCGGCGGCACCATGGAGGTCGTTCCGGAAGAGGACCGAATGCCCGAATGGTATGTGAACGGTCGCGGCGTGCCCCCCTCGGCGGAGGGATACAAGAGCAAAGTCGCATTCGAACTGCCCGCGCTCGAGGGCGTATTGTCGTCGCTGGCAGGCCTGATTCCCGCACGCAAGGAATGGGAAGGCAAGGAAATCTGGGTAAGCGCTGCAATCAAGAGCGTGCCGGACGGCAACGGGGCTCCGCCGACGGTAACCTTCTCGTCACGCATTAAGGCCGTAGACGGCACGCTGGCCGAAGTCAGTACCCCATGCCCCGCGACAGGGGATTGGGCCGAGGCCGCTCTCAGGGTCAAAATGCCTGCACAACTAATTGGAAACGCCGAGGACCTGCCTCCATTCTGGACGCCTCGATTTGAAGTGCCCGCGGGGAGTGCAGGTACTGCATTTATCGACGAAGTCGTCATGCTCGCGTTGCCCGAAGGACAATTCGACGGGGGATTGGTGGCGCCCGCCCCGTAAGGATATTCGTTTCGCCGAATACGTAATCGGTAGGGACGTTTCGTCGAATATGTGATTGGTAAGGACGTTTCGTCGAATATGTGATTGGTAGGGACGTTTCGCCGAAACGTCCGCAGGCAGCCGCAGACTTCGGAATGAGGCGAAGAGGCGCTTTCGGCGAAATCGCCCTACCTAAGACGATTGAATCGGTAGGGACGTTTCGCCGAATGCGTGGGTATAGGTAGGGACGTTTCGCCGAAACGTCCGCGGATAACCGCAACCTTCAAATTGAGTCCCAGAATCGCTTTCGGCGACATCGCACCCTGCGCCCACATTTCACAAACCCACACGCCACATGGTAAAGTTTATCGGCGCCGTGCGTACGGCCGTGGGAAGAGCCGCGCGAAGTACGCAACAGAAATCCAGGAGTATATGCCTTGTCGCTCGCAATAGATGAAGTCCTGTCTTTGCCCTATATCCTCGCATGGGTGCGATCCAACTGGCTCAAGATACTACTCGGCGGCATCGTCTGCGCGTTATTTGCAGTGCCATTCGCCCTGTTCAAACCCAAGACCTATGAAGCCACCACGACCCTGCTCGTGTCACCTCCAACGTTCAAAGAAATTCGCAAGCCCACGACCGGCCCAAACGTCGAAACCCAGCCCGAAAGCATCGCGGAGATGATGCCCCGCGCAATGCCCGTGGAAGCCTACAAGGCCATCGCGCTCTCCGCTCCCCTGCTCGACGAAGTCATTCGCACGATTCCCCTGGAGGACACCGGTATCCAGACGCTACGGCGTGGGCTGGACGTAGAGTTGGTTCAGATGGGCAGCCGCGGTAGCCAGGGTATCACCTACACCCAGGCGCTGATTTTTCACGCCAAAGCATCGGACCCGGAGCTCGCCGCTACCATCGCGCAAGCATGGTCCCAGATCTTCAAAGAAAAAGTCGATACCGTCGCCAGCGAAGGAATCCACGAGACCTTTGCCCTGCTTCAATCGCTCGAAGACACGACCAAGACCGAACTGGAAGCAGCCGACCTGAAACTCGCGGAACACCGCAAGACCTGGAATTTGGACCTGATCAAGGCGCAACTTGAAGCCAAGCAAAAGGAATACACGGAATTCGAAGGCACCCTGAAACAGACCGAAGTGAAATTGGCATCCGGCGAGATGAAGCTCAAAGCCCTGGAAGCGGAATTGCTCAACGAACCCCAGAAGAACGCCTATTTCCGTGCCCCATCGGACGACGCGTACTGGATAGCCGGGTCTCAAAACGGCGGCAAACCCAAGGTCAAACCCGACCAGGGACTTCTTACCGAAGAACAGAACCCAACCTATGTTCAGATTAGGTCATCCGTGGTGACCACGAAGGAAGAGAACGAGGGCCTCAAAGCAACGCGCGATTCGGTTTTAATCAAGCTGGGCGAACTCAAGAGTGAACTCGAGACCCTGACAACCACCTTCTCCGACCAGACCGTCGAACGCGACAAGCTCACGCGCGAGTCGGAAAGCCTGAAATCCAGCTACAGTGTGGTGCGCGCCCAATTCGAAAAGGGCCGCATGGCCGACCAGACCCAAGCCAGCGACATCGTCATAGCAGGCAAAGCCGCCGCTCCCGACGATCCCGTAAGTCCCGGGTCCCCCACGATAGTGCTTGCAGCCTTCGCCCTGGGGCTCTTTGCCGCAGGGTCGCTCCTGATCCTTCGCGATATCAGCAAACTGGTGCCACCACTGGATGCCACAGGCGAAAAGCCATAGACAGGTGGTTTCGCGAAACGCCCCAGTGGATTGTATCGGATGATCTTTGTGAGTTGTACCGCTGGCTTCCAGCCGGCTCTTAGTCCAAACGCAGGACTTCGTGACTCCCAATTTCGGTTGAAGCGAACTACTGGAATCCATCGCCAACGTCAACTTTGTGAAGACGCCGCGCGTTCGGTATACTGAAAATTCTCATTGGCGGGGCTTTGAAGCGTCTTTGCCGATGACGGGCCGGTCGAATAGCATAAGTAGGGAGGTTTGAAGCATGAAAGCTTCTAGGTATTGTCTCGCAATCATCGGTTTCATGGCGATTGCCTGTGTCGCGTGCCTGCCAGGATGCGGACAGAATTCCGCGCAACCGTCCGGCACCGGCACCCCCGAGGCCACCCCCCCACAAGCCGTTACGTCAGTCCCGCCCGCACCGGTGCCCTTGCCACCCAGCATGCGCGAAGCACCTGTGGCCGCAAGCTCAAGCGGTTCGATGTCGTCGCCCGGGGCTCCAGAACAGCAGAGTCCCCAGGAAGTGGAGGAATCGTCCGCTACGGTCAACGAATCGAAGGAAGGCTCTCCAGCTACTGAAACACCTGACGTAGCCAGAGACCTGATCCAATTGTATGAAAAGGTCGCGGAATTAAAAGACTCGAAGTCTCCAAATCCCGATGATGTCGCCGAGCTCGACAAGAAATGCACGGAGCTTCTGGGCAAAGCTAAAGTGGTTCACTATACAGACAAACTGGACCTGTTGGCATTTGACATCCGGATGATAACGCCCAAAAAGGCGAAAGTCAGTCTGCTCGTGCGAGCAAACGAGCAGTTGACTTCCGATTACAAAGTTGTTATCGGTGCTGAAGTGAAGAAAGACTTCAAGGAGTTTCTATCACCCAATGCCGAAGTTGATAAGCTGCGCGAGAACATTGCCTTCTGGCCCAACGTCCGTTCAACGAATTGGGCTCCAGGAAGGCCAATACTCTTGAGCACTGAGGCAGAACTTAAAGCAATTCCATACCAGATCTCAGTGGGCTTTGGCGCCAACAAACCGCCGCACATGCTTGGAGATGGTGCGCAAGTCATCGGCTGGTTCGCCGATGTCGAGGAGTAGAGGCGTGTGCGATTTTGCTGCACTCCGAGAGTCCCGCGTCATGTCGTCTCGGTCAGTGGTTTAGCGCGCTTTCGTATATCCTGGATAGGCCAATTATCTGACCTTCAAAGCACTACCTGCGTCTATGGAGCGTTCAGGAAGGCATAGTAGAGACAGCGAAGCGCTGGTAGGTTGGAGTGAGTTTTGCAGGTACTGCGGATACAAATGACAACCACCAGCGCTACGTTTATGTCCATAACTTTTGTATATGGCCAATGCCGCGATGACTGTTACTACTGTGGGTGAGTACGCTGGGTCATACCGAGCGGCCTTGAAGTCCTCGACCGTTATTGCTGGCTCAAGTGCTGTGGCTGTGCTATTTACGGTCTTCCGCGCAAAAGCCCTGGCACTTCTGCTTGGCCCTTCAGGTGTTGCGCTTTTCGCTGTCTACGGATCCGTGGTACTCATGATTAGCACTCTGGTCGGCATGGGGATTTCCACAAGCGGCGTCCGCCAAGTTGCCGAGGCGAGTGCCAGCGAAGATAGCCGCCGACTCGCCTCCACGGTCAAAGTATTGCGGTTAAGTGCCTTCGTGCTGGGCATGCTTGGAACTTGTCTTCTCTGTCTATTCAGCGCTCCTCTGAGCAGACTCACTTTCTCCGGAAGCGGTCAGTACGCAGGGGCACTCGCTCTGCTTTCCACTTGCGTGCTTCTCGCGTCAGTCGCGCAAGGCCAGCAGGCTCTCCTCCAGGGGAAAAGGATGATCGTAGAGATCGCCGTTGCACGGATAGTTGCCGCGGCACTCGGAGCTGTCGTGACAATCGCGATTGTTGCAATTTTCGGCGACCGTGGAATCGTTGCCGCCATGATAGCAGCGTCAATTGCCACGGTAATCCCTACCTGGTGGTACGCCCGTCGCGTCCGCCTTCCCAATGTCTCGGTCAACCTGCGCGACCTCACTGCTGAAGCGCCTCCTTTGCTCAGGCTCGGGTTTGTATTCATGATTTCGAGCTTCATGCTGAACGGATCAATGTTCCTTCAGCGCGCAATCGTCATCCGGCAACTGGGGCTCGACAACGCAGGATATTTTCAAGCCGCTTACGCTCTTTCGGTGGTTTACGTGGGTTTTATCCTGAGCGCGATGAGCGCGGATTTTCTGCCACGGTTGACGGGCGTAGCCAATGACGACGATGCATGCAATCGTATGGTCAATGAACAGACCGAAGTCTCTCTTCTACTTGCAACCCCTGGTATTCTGGCCACCTTCGCGATGGCCCCGATAGTGATTCCGCTTTTCTATTCCGCCGATTTCATGCCCGCCGTGGAAGTGCTTCGATGGCAAATAGTTGGTGTATTTGGTCAAGTCTTAACCTGGCCCATGGGCTTCATCATGGTTGCGAAGGGCCGCACCTCCATTGTCTTCTTCACGAACCTTGGATATGCAGTGATTCATCTTCTGCTCTTTTGGCTCGCCATCGGGTTCTTTGGCCTACCCGGCACCGGAATTGCCTTCGGCATTCTTCACGTGTACCAGTATTTCGTGCTGACGAAGGTCTCGAAAGATGTGTCAGGATTCGCATGGTCGAAGGCGAACAAACGTGTCGCGCTTCTTGCGGGGTGCGCCTTGCTCGCGATTGCTTTGTCGACTCGGTTTCTTCCGTCTCCAATGAGCACAATAGTGGGCTGTGCAATCTCCCTGCTTGCTGCGTATCTATCCCTCTCAAAGCTCTCTATGCTTGCAGGAGCATCTTCTATTATGGATCTGCTTGCTCGTGTCGTGAAAAAATACTCTGGTCTCCCCAGAAATGGAGAGGATACGGTCACATAGCAATCTGAACCCGAGAGCATGAACTCTCAATACTTTACTCGAAAGCGGCCAGGAGCATATGCTGAAAAACAAGAGCCTAACGGTGCACTACAGCGGCACGCCGGAGATGATACTTCAAACGTATTTGGAGGAATTAAGGTCATGTCGGAAGCTCCTCGATTACGGTAGTGGAACCGGGAATTTCCTGCGTCTCTGCAAGGAAAGCATGATAAATGCGGAAGGCTATGACCCAAATCCCGCAGCTGCAGAGATTTGCAGACGGGATGGTTTAGTCTGCCACTCAGAAAGGCCGGATTTGGCAGAATATGACGGCCTGCTGATGGTATGCGTCATCGAGCACATGAAACAAGACGACCTATGGGAAGTGCTTGCTTCCTTCGCAGGCACCATTGTTATTCACTCCGATGAACCCCGCCAGATATGGACACCATTCAATACCAATATGCCAAGTTTCTGGGACGACTTTGAGCATGTGCGACCTTACACGCCCAGAGCGCTTGAGAGCATGTTGAAGCACTTCGGCTATACGGTCATCAAGCAAGGGCGCGTAAAGTGGCCGCGTTCCGTCTGGCATTTACGAACTTGGCTAACGGCCAAGGTCCTCGATCTTATCTACTATGTTTCGGGTGTAGGGGGACCGCACTTCATAGTCGGAAAGAGGGAAGTCTGATTGTCGACTAAGAATGTGAAATGCGCAAATGACTAGAGCGCGGTTTGGTTCATCTGTCAGGCATTGCAGTTGCGAGTTGCCATCAAAGCGATCTCGTGTAGTCTCATACGTTGTGGTACCCCTGGTATTCTTCTGCTATTGCTTCAATACAATCGACTTGGCGAGTAATCTTGTCCATCTGTTCTTCGGATCAATACTGCTTCTATTCTGCCTGGCGAAGACTATTGAATTAGCTCATAGAGTCAAGCACTGGGCCGTGCTTCCTCTTGCGTTCTTGGTACGGCAATTTTTCTTCGTTATCCTACCCATTTCGGTCACCCCGCAACTCCAGGGTCCATATCGCGTAGGCGATTGGTATTTGGACAGTCTATTCGAGGGTGGACTTATCATTACCATCGAAAACTATACGATTTTCCTTATCTTGTACTTCTGGTTGAAAAGAGCGAAGCCTATCGGAGTTTTACCGGGTAAGCATGGCGGCTGTGTCTTCCTGTACTGTACCGCCGTCATCTTAGTCGCACTGGGCATAACAACCAAGCTCGCATTCTACTATGGATCTTCATCCTTTCTTGGCCAGTCGTTCACCAAGTACTGGTTCGCATTGGGTCTTACTCTGCTAATCGCTTTGTGCATGGGGCAAAGACACAAGATTCTCTCTCTGTATACCCGAGTGATCTTCGCTGTAGGCTTGGCCTGCTTAGTGTCAATCCCGCTATTGGGAACTGGCTCGCGCACCATGCTCCTTACTCCCTTCTTCTGTCTATTGGGCGTTTTTTGTTGTATCCAGCTTGAGCGCTTCACGCTTTCGAAGGTTGCCGCCGGAGTTCTTATGGCACTCGTATTTGCAGTCGTGGCCTTCTCGCTTCTTGCCGGTGTGCGAAGCACTTCCTACATGACCGGCAATGTCGCTACTCTGGGAGAAGTAAAAGGCTCCGTCTCGATTGACCCTACCGATGGCTTGCGGACAGCAATGTATCGGCTGGGCGCAAGCGCTGCGGCGGCACAAATTGTCGTCGACGATCCCGGTGAGTTCCCAACTCGAAGCACTTTCAATATGATTGCTCTTATGGCGGGCTCACTCGTCAGTAAGAACATTTGGGATATAGAGAAGTCACTTGGAATGTCATACGGCATTAATGGCCGTTCTCCAGGTGAAGTCATGGCGACGATTATTGGCATTGAGGGGGCTGCGTCTTTCCCGCTGTCATGTGACCTATACCTTGTCGGGGGGTACGGGGGCGTAGTGCTCGGTTCGGTGCTCGTCGGTGCAATTATCGTAATTCTGATTCGTGTCTTGAATTGGCTTCTCAAGAGTACGGTAATCCTTACGTCCCTACTGGCTGGTGTGCTATTCCCAGGATTTGCGATTCTGGAGACTGCGACGGAACTTGCGTCACTTCTCTTTTGGAACATGTGGATGCTCATACTACTCTGTCGTGTACTGCAGGTTTTTGAGGTTGTCTCCATTCAATGTCAGAATGGACCGTCGGTACTTGATCCAGCTTTGACGCAAGTGAAAACGGGAAAGACCGTAAGGTTCGATATGGACGTATCACACATCGAGAGAGGGACCTAGGCGATTTTCCGAGGCTTGGGGTGAGACGACAGGGAGCTATCCGATGAAGTCAAACATGTACACAGACGGTGAGTATGCAATCAAGAATACAAGTTGGCATCAGCAGGATTCCGCCTGGAAAGCGGGACTTATCCTGGAGATGATTCACAGAAACCGTCTCGACTTCAGATCGGTGTGCGAGGTAGGTTGCGGGGCAGGGCAAATCCTGAAGCATCTGTGTTCCCAGCTACCAGAGCACATCTATTTTGACGGATTCGACATTTCGCCGCAGGCCTACGCAATAGCGAAACAGTGCGAGGAAGAACGACTCCGCTTTCACCTTGAAGACTTTTTGTCCGCTAGAGGGGATTGTTTCGACATTCTGCTTTTAATTGACGTATTCGAACATGTCCCGGACTACATAGGCTTTATCCAAGGTTGCTCACCAAGGGCAAAGTACAAGATTTATCACATACCTTTGGACATTTCCGTGAATTCGGTGCTTAGGTTTAGCCTCATTAATACTCGGTCATCCGTAGGCCACCTCCATTACTTCACTGCAGACACGGCATTGGCCACGGTGCGTGACTCAGGACAACGCGTGCTGGACTTTTGTTACACTGATGCAGTGGTTGCGCGATGTTCGGCCCATCCATCTATCAGACGAAATCTCGGCAATGTCATGCGCCATGCGATGTCGGCAGTGAGTGCACGAATGGCAGCGCAATTACTTGGTGGCTATTCTCTACTCGTCTTGGCCGAATAGAGAATGTTGCTTCTTAAGGGAACGGATGCGCGGCGGTGCCGCCATTGTGTGTCTTGTCGTCTGGCGAATCGACTCCAAGACGGCTTGCAACAGGGGATGTCCGTGTGAGATTGCTTTTTGTACTGAAGAACGTGCCAGAAACGGCAAGCCGGGACGGAATGTCGCGGTGGGTGTTTAACATAGTCCGCGAGCTAGTTGAACATGGTCACGTTGTGGATATAGTAGGATTGATGGACCCGTTGAGTAAAGGAACGGGGCTGGTCGAGTGTTGCGCAAATACCCATTTCTTTCCTCCGAATCGGCACTTCTTCAAATACTGGAGAGCATTATGCGGGTGGGACTTTGGTAAGATTCGGACCTATGACAAAGCAATGCACCATTGTCTGTCCAAGATCGCGGGAAGCAACGAATACGAAATGGTCTTCTTCTGCGGGCATGGTGCCCACGCCTATGTGTCATACGTGCGGGCCAGCAAGAGGATCATCGTTCCGCTTGACGCGAATAATGGACTCGCCAAAATAATCGGACGGGGTCCTCTCGGTCTTCTCAAAAAGTGGCTAGATGATTTCTTGGAGAAGTTTAGCCTCCGGTCCTACTCGGAGGCCGATTGTGTGTTAGTAGTCTCAGAGGCCGACCGACGGCTCCTCGTAGACATCGGTGTCTCAAAACCTGTTTTTGTCATTCCGCTTGGGGTTGATTTCAAGGAGTTCAAGCCGAGCGAGGGCAAATGGGACCGTGTCGAAAAGTCGATTCTCTTTACCGGCATTCTCTATTTCCCCCCTAATGTCGATGCAATTGAATATCTGGTGCGTGAGATCTACGAGGCAAAGAGTTTAGGGGCAAAGGGTATCAAATGCACTGTCGCAGGTCGTCGGCCTCCCCCCGCAATTAGAGACCTGTGCGAAAGCGCAGTAGTGGAACTTGTGGCGGATCCTCCGGACTTAAGGCCAGTATTCGATAGAGCATTTCTGTACGTAGCGCCGATGCGTACCGGTTTGGGCATGAAGACCAAAGTGCTCGAGGCAATGGCGATGGGTCTTCCGGTCGTCGGGACGCCACTGGCGTTCAACGGCATCGAGCATCCTCAGGGGGTGGTGGTTTGCGAGTCTCCTGACGAATTCGCCGTTGCTATCGTTAGGTTCGCTTCGAATATGGAGTATGCGCAAGAAATGGGTGAAAAGGCGCGTACGTTTGCCAGGGACAGATTCAACACCAGCGTAGTGGTTGAAGATATGTTCAGGAAAGTGCAAGAACTGCCTGGATGTCCTCACAAGTGAGCCGCTGGAAAGGCAGAGTTCGGGTTCGAGGCATACAAGACTTGGCTGAGGTTGTCTACGTGGAAAGGTTCAAGGGACTTGGATTATGAACGTTGCCATCTTTACAGAAAGCTTGGGATGTGGCGGGATCTCAAGCTACTGTCTTGAATTGGCCAGTGAGCTTCAGGGAATGCCCGATGTGCGCGTATTTCTGGTTGGCATAAATGACAATCGCTGGTGCTGGGTGATTGATGAAGCCCGCCTTAGGGGATTAACGATTCATGAGGTCCAGGTTGCGGGACGTTTTGATTGGAAAGGAATTCGGAAGATACACTCATTTGTCACAGAAAATGAAATTGATATTGTACATACACAGGGTTACAGACTAAACGTGCTAGTAAGGTTGTCGAGACTGATGTATCGCACACGGGTAAAATTGGTGAATACGGTTCACGGGGTCTATGCCTTTCGCTCCTCAAGATGGCTTACCCGAATCTATTATCTGCTTGATTATATTACGTTTTCTCTGTCTGACAAGACCATTGCCGTTTCTGCGACGACGGCGAAACAATTGGTGGCATGGCATGTTCCCAGAGCCAGAAAAGCTGTAGTAATTCCTAACGGTGTTCGTCAGCCATCAATGGCAAATGATGACACACTGACCAAGTTGCGGTCCGAGCTTGGCATTGCATCTTTGGAGCGCACGGTCGGTTTTGTCGGCCGACTTTCTGCTGAGAAGGGCGCCGCTTGGCTCTGTGAGATCATTCAAGGTCTTATCAAGCAGGATTCGACTTATCAAGCGTTGATTGTCGGTAACGGGCCGCTACGGTACATGATCGAGTCTCTCAGGGACGCATGGCCAATGAATGTCATATATGTCGGGGAACAGCATGATGTTCATCCCTACTTCCAATTGATGGGGGCATTAGTGGTTCCGTCTCAAACCGAAGGAATGCCGATGGTAGTAATCGAAGCATTCTTGCATGGGGTCCCTGTCATTGCCTCAAACGTGGGTGGAATGCCAGAGATTGTGAGTGATGGCAGCACCGGATTTCTATGCAAGTATGGAGATTCGGGTGCGATGATCGACCGTGTCACCGGCCTGTTAAGCAACGACGCAATGAGGGCGCGAATTTCCGCCAATTGTCTTGCGCACTATTCCGAGAACCACTCGTGTAGGTTAATGGCCGAGCGCACATTGAAGTTGTATCGAGAAACCATGGGTGTCGCGGGCTAGACATTGTGATTCGCGAGTACCGTGGCGTATCGGATTTACGGGCCGACTACCCCCAACCGAGGACAGAAGCAATGAAGAAGACGATCATGGCACTTGTGCTTGGTGCGTATCCGGCATGCGCGAATTACGTTGTGGCGTATATCCCCATCAATAGTCTCAGGTGCATTCTTTACCGCGTCCTGTTTGGGATACGTCTTGAACGCGGCTCGTGTATCCATATGGGGTGTCGAGTAATGAAACCCCGCATGATTACGATTGGCCGTCACTCGCTCATCAACGCCCACTGCCTGCTGGATGGTCGTATGGGCCTGAGGATCGGAGACAACGTGGACATTGCTTCCGATACGATCATCCTGACACTTGGGCACGATATACAGTCGCCAGACTATGGAGCTAAAGGCGCGCCAGTGAGCATTGGCAATTACGTGAGCATCTTTACACGTGCGATGATTCTCCCAGGTGTGAAAATTGGCGACGGGGCTGTGGTCGCTGCGGGGAGCGTGGTTACCCGCGATGTGCCACCATATACGATCGTAGGAGGCGCTCCGGCGAAAGCCATCGGGCAGCGCACCAAGAATCTCGAATATACTCTCAGGGTGGCGAGGTACTTTTACTAATCCGCGCGACCCAACCGTCCGGATTATGATGTTTGTTGAGCGTGGGACTGAAGTGTTTCGCCTATATCGAGGAGTGAAGATGCACATCGCTTCCAGTTCCGATAAGTGCGAGGTTGTCGTCGTGTCGCCTTGTTGGCCTTCGAATTCCGACGGGTACGGCATCGCAGTCAACTCTCTCACCCTCGCCTGTGAACGGAAGTTTTGTAGAACCCATTTCATTGGCATTGCAGAGCAGCAGTTCTGCCGCGCGGATAGTTGGCGCGACTCAAGTGTAGAGTGGGTCCATGCCAAGACGGTCTCGCTGCCTAAGTGGTGGCGCTTTGCAGTGTCGTTACTCAGTTCGTATCCGGCGGTTACGCTCCGTTATCAAAGAGCCGAATGGGATGTGCTCAGGAATGTTGCGCGGATTCTGGCGGAATGCGGAGAAGCGAATCGCGAGCTTGTTGTTATTGTCGAGGATATACCAACTGCCTGCCTGGTGCCAAAGATTCGAGAAAGGTTTCCCTATCTGCGGATCGCCATCCGCAGCCACAACCTGCTAACAACGGGCTTCGAAAGGTTGGCAGTTGAGGGGCATCTTATGCGTAGGCTGCCATGGAAGCTTGAAGTTGCGAAGATTCGTCGCTTCGAGAAAAGCATTTGTGGAGTAGTAGATCACCTTTGGGCAATTACAAGCGAGGAGGCTGAGCAGTACCGAAGTCGCCTTAATATCAAGACAGACGGGGTCATGGGTGTTTGCCTTGATGTCGGACGGTACCAAGAAGTGAAGCAGGGGGATGCAAAGACTGTTGTGCATGTTGGCACGGCGGACCTGCGCAAGGGAAAGGGGCTTGCGGATTTTATCCGACAAGTCTGGCCAAATGTGCGTACTCAGATTCCAGATGCTCGCCTGGTACTTGCGGGGCGCGGGACAGAGCGTTTCGCGAATGTTGGTCTTGGCATTCAGGGGCTGGGATTCGTCGAAGATGATCGGAGTGTTCTCTGCGAAGGGCTGATATTTGCGAATCCTCAGCAAATCGGAGCCGGCGTGCAACTCAAGAGCATCGTGGCCATGCTTGCCGGGAAAGCTCTAGTTTCTACTCGGATGGGTGTTGATGGGGTTCAGGGCATGGACGGAGAATGCTTTGTTTCGGCGAATTCGCATGAGGAGATGGCTTCGCAGATTGTCTGTCTGATGAGAGACTCACGGCGTGCGAGTCAAATTGGCCAGAGAGCCCGTGAGATGGCGGCCAATGCTTATAGTACGAAGCGATTTCTTGAAGTCAGTAGTCCTTTGCTAGACGCTTTTGTCTCCAAATCACCGAAAGGCGACATGAATAATGAAACAAGTCCTCCAGCATCTACGAACCGGTGAAATGGAGCTTGCCGAAGTGCCATGTCCGCAGGTGGGACGTGGGCAGGTGCTGATCCAGACGCGGGCGTCGCTGATTTCGGCGGGCACCGAGCGGATGCTGGTCGAGTTCAGCCAAGCCAACTTGATCCAGAAGGCGCGCCAGCAGCCCGACAAGGTCAAGCAGGTCCTGGACAAGATTAAGACAGATGGCCTGATGCCGACGCTGGAAGCCGTATTCCGGAAGCTGGACGAGCCACTCCCGTTGGGGTACTGCAACGCTGGGGTGGTGCTTGAAGTAGGGCCGGGCGTCCACGATCTTCAACCCGGCGACCGAGTGATCAGCAATGGACCGCACGCGGAGGTGGTGTGCGTCCCACGAAATCTGTGTGCGAAGGTTTCGTCCGGGGTCTCGGACGAGGAGGCCGCCTTCACTGTGCTGGCGAGCATTGCGCTTCAGGGCGTGCGGTTGCTCCAGCCTACGTTGGGCGAGAAAATCGTGGTGTTCGGCGTAGGCCTAATTGGCCTGCTCACAGTGCAGTTGTTGCGGGCGAGTGGGTGCGAGGTGCTCGCCGTGGACGTGAACTCGGAACGGTTAAAGCTGGCAGAAGCATTTGGGGCCAAGACTGTAAACGTGGGAGCTGGGGCCGACCCGGTAACCGCCGCGGAGGCGTGGACAAATGGTGCGGGGGTAGACGGTGTCATTATCACTGCGTCGGCTAAGACAGACGCCATCGTGCACCAGGCGGCAGAGTCGTGCCGAAAACGTGGCCGTATCGTCCTCGTTGGCGTCGTCGGTCTGAACCTGCGCCGCGACGATTTCTACAAGAAGGAACTCACCTTCCAGGTGTCGTGCTCGTATGGGCCGGGACGTTACGACGAAAAGTACGAGCAAGGCGGACAGGATTACCCGCCAGGTTACGTGCGCTGGACGGAAGGGCGGAACTTCGAAGCAGTGCTGGGTGCAATGGCATCGGGCCAGTTGCGATTGGGCGATCTCATCACGCACCGCATGCCGCTGTCGGACGCCCTTTCCGCCTACCAAACGATCCAAACCGATTCGGGCTGTCTGGGTGTCGTTCTCGAGTATCCAAAGACGGTAGACCTATCTCCAACGGTAACGGTGACACAACGCGCTTCGACCGCCTCCAGCGCAGCGGCGGTTGGCGTGATTGGAGCCGGTGGTTTCGCCAAGGGCATACTGCTCCCCGCGTTGGCCAAGACCTCGGCTCGAATTGCTTATGTGGCGGACTTGAACGGTGCAGCGGCCAAAGATGCCGCAAGAAAGTTCGGTGCCGAAAAGGCCGTCACCGACTATAAAATGGTCTTGGCCGACGCGCGCGTTAAGGCTGTATTCATCCTTGTCGGCCACCAGATTCACGCTCGATTCGTGTGTGAAGCGCTTGAAGCGGGAAAGCACGTGTTCGTCGAGAAGCCGCTGGCGATGAACGAAGATGAACTGGCCCAAGTTGCCGTAGCCGCAGAAAAATCCCCGGACCGGCAATTGATAGTGGGCTTCAACCGCCGCTTTAGCCCACACACAGTCAAGATGAAGAGTCTGCTCGCTGGTCGAAGTGAACCTCTGTGTATGAGCATGACGGTCAATGCGGGAGCCATTCCACCCGACCACTGGACTCAAGACCCTGTTCGCGGAGGTGGACGCATTATCGGCGAAGGCTGTCACTTCATGGACTTGTTAGCGCACTTAGCCGACAGTCCCGTCGCGACAGTCTCTGCCATGATGGTGGGTGAAGGACCCGCTGTACGCTCCGACAAGATGGCGATCGTCATGAGTTTCGCCGATGGCTCGGTGGGCACGGTAAACTACTTCTCCAACGGCCCGAAGAGCTATCCCAAGGAAACCCTTGAGGTATTTACCGACGGTCGCGTCCTGCGCATGGAAAACTTCCGCCAAACACTGGGCTACGGCTTCAAGGGATTCAGCAAGTTCAAGACGAGCCGTCAGGACAAGGGGCACAGTGCCGAAGTGTCTGTGTTTATTGATGCGATTATTAAGGGAGCGTCACCGTTGATTCCATTCGCTTCTTTAAGTAACGTGACACGTGCCAGCTTTGCTGCGGTCGAATCGGCACGACTGAGGACGACCGTAGCGATATAGGCACAGGTACTCATGACGGTACTCAATGTCCTGCGAACCATACGGTACCTGAAGGCGGCCCAAATTACGGGGCAGCTTCGCCATCGCCTGTTCCCTTACGGAGAACGGCCGGAGCGACTTCTCCAATTACTCATCCCCGAGCTTCCGGATTGCCACTGGGATCGCTACGCGACCATTCCGGCGCCCGGGGCGCAGGGAAATGAAGGGAAGGTCGTTGAGGAAGGGCGCTTCTCGTTTCTGAATCGGGAGGAGACGCTTGGGTGGCCTCCGTCTGACTGGGATGTGCCAGGCATGCCGAAGTTGTGGCAGTACAACCTGCACTACTTCGAATGGCTCTGGGGGATGGACTTTCCACAGGCCCGCGAGGCAGTTCTTGATTGGGTCGACCGGCATCCATTGGCTAAAGGCAGTGTCGGTTGGGAACCGTATCCGACTTCCTTGCGCCTAATGAACTGGTGTGGTTTCTTCTATGGGCGGTTTAGAGACCGGACGGAAGAAGACGGGGATTTTGTGCG
>JBHEKO010000677.1:0-11369 GCA_041859475.1 Candidatus Hydrogenedentales bacterium | reverse complement strand
ATACTGCCGCCAATAGTCTTCCAGCCGTCTAAACCCGATGTCGTGCAACGCCATCGGACGATTGAGGTGATAGATCTGCCGCTTCTGCTCGTTGCGAATCCGCCAACACAACAGCGGCTCCTCGCCGTAGCGAACATCCTCCGGAAACCCTCCGGCCGCCTCGAATGCATCGCGCCGAAACATCGCCGCGCCGCCGCACGTCGCGACGGCCCCCTCTTGCGGATTCCAGTCAAGCTGCATCACGCGGAACAGCAGGCGCGAGTCCGTCTCTTTGAGATTGCCGTACGCAACTGCCACTTCGGGATGCAGATCGAGAAACCCGACCGCCGCCGCGGGCCAATCCGAGTCCAGCGCCATGTCGCCATCGACAAATTGGAGGTAGCGTCCCCGCGCGGATTTCGCCCCAAGGTTACGATTTTCCGCCGCGCGGCGTCGGCGCTCACCGCCCAACACGAGGTCTACGCCTATCCCATCGGCAATAGCAACACTTCCGTCGGTAGACCCGCCATCGACATAGATCAACTCATACGAAGTCCGCGGCAAGTAACAACCCCTTACGGACTCCAAGCAAGCTGCGAGATTCCGTGCCTCGTTGTATCCAATCACGATAAACGAAACATCCGGAGAAGGCTGCTCTGTTGCGTCGGGCAAGGCGGACATGCGTGCGCTTGGACCTGGTTAAACATGGTTTGCAGTCGAGTCGCGTCATCATAGTCACGCCCCGGTAAGCGTGCAACCAGAGAAAAGGGCCGCTTCCTCGGAGGGCGGATTTTCTAACCCGCCGATTTGCGTTGATGGCACGGGGGAATCGTAATTGTTCCTTCTTTACAACGCCTGCCACGAGGACCGACTTCGCTTCACCCCAAGACGGCGGGTTAGAAAACCCGCCCTCCTTTCTATAGACTGTGCGTGCTTATGCCGCAGGGAATCGTTACAGAACATGCGACGAGGACGCCATGATCGCAATTAGCATCATCTTGGCGTGCGCAGTGGCGTATCTTGTTGGCGTGTCGAGCTACTTGCTGTTCCTGACGCTTGGTGCATTTCTGCTTCACCGCAAACCCATCGGCGATGCCCCTGCCTTGCGCATCGCCGTTGTCATTCCCGCGCACGACGAAGAACTCCAGATCGCCGCGTGCGTCAAGCATGTCCAGTCCGCCAACTACCCCCCCGACAATCTCGACATCTTCGTCATCGCCGACAACTGTTCCGATGGCACGGCGCAGGCGGCCATCGAAGCGGGCGCCGTCGCCATCGAACGCCACGACCTTTCCTTGCGTGGAAAAGGCCAGGCGCTCGATTGGTTCCTCAAAGACCAGCGGTCCCGCCTGGAAGCCTCAGACATCATCGCCATCGTGGATGCGGACACCCAAGTGGACGCAGACTTTTGCCGTGCGATATCCGCTGCTTTCGCCGACGAGTCCGTCTCCGCCATACAGGGTTTCCACAGCGTCTCGAATCCCGAGGCCAATTGGCGCACGGCCCTCACGTTTGCCGCGTTCTCCCTGGTCAACGGCCTTCGTCCCGCGGGCCGCACTTTCTGGGGCGGCACCGGCGACTTGAAAGGCAACGGCATGGCCTTCCGCTCGTCACTGCTGTTGCGCACCGGCTGGCCCGCCCACTCGATTGTCGAGGACATGGAATTCTCGATGCGCCTGCTGCTCGACGGCATCCGTGTCCGGTACGCGCCGCACGCCATCGTCATCTCCGAAATGCCCACCTCCAATGCGCAAGCCGACCCACAGCGCCGCCGCTGGGAGTCTGGCCGGTTCAGTCTCATCGCACTATCGCTGCCGCGACTAGTGACGGCCTTTCTGCGCGCGCCACGCTGGTGCTTTCTCGACGCGATTCTCGAATTCCTCGTACCGCCGTTGTCGTTACTCGTGTTTCTCGAACTCCTGCTGCTGACCGTATCCATCTTCTTGCAACCGGCCTTCGCGCCGGCGCTGATTGGCTGCGGAATCGTCATCGCGCTTTACGTCGCTTCGGGTCTGATACTGAGCAAGGCGCCCGCCCGCGTCTGGTTCGCGCTCGCCGCCGCACCGTTGTTCCTGCTCTGGAAAATCCCCTTCTATCTCAAGCTCGCGCTCACGAAGAAGCCCCAGACCTGGGAGCGGACGCAGCGTCAAGCGGAAATTAATCGGGATTCAAACCAATGATGAATGGAGCATTATGGCCATTGTGAGTACCAGCGCCATTCCAACACCATTGCGCGCAGCCGTGATCGGTGCGGGCCAGATCTCCGCGGAGCACCTGCGGTTTCTTCAACACACCCGGCGCGCCCATCTCGCGGCCGTTTGCGACTTGTCCAACGCGCTCGCCCAATACGCTGCGGATCGCTTTGGCGCGGAACACGTATTCACCGACCACGCGCGCATGCTCGAGGAGATTAACCCCGACGTCGTGCATGTCCTGACGCCGCCGCACACGCACGTGGCGCTAGTTTCCGAATGCCTCAAGGCCAGCGCGCACGTTATCGTCGAAAAGCCGGTTGCGCCAACAAACGCGGAGTTCCAGTTGCTCGCGAACTTGGCGCAGATGTGTGGCCGGGTTTTGATCGAAGATCACAATTATCGATTCAACCAACAGACCTTGGCGATCGAATCGCTCGTGAATGACGGCACGCTTGGCGCGGTGCGCGAAGTGGAAGTGCGCATGGCCCTGCCCATCACCGAACCCGGCGGCGCATTAAGCGACACCAATCTCCCGAATCCCTGCCATCGCTTGCCTGCGGGGGCCCTCCACGATTTCCTGCCGCATCTCTGTTATTTGGCGCTGCGCTTTCTGCCATCGGTCGAGAGCGTGAAAGCCGCGTGGCGCAAACAAAGCGACCATCCCCTCTTCACGTTCGACGAGTGCGACGCGTTGGTGTTGGGCGGCGGCGTTCATGCGCGGCTGCGCTTCTCCAGCCACCAAAGCCCCGATTGCTTCACGCTCGTCGTGCGCGGCTCTCGGGGTTGGGTCGAAACCGATTTCTTCCAGCCCTATTTCCGGCTAACCATTCCGCGCTCCGGCGGCAAACAACTCACGCCGCTTGTCAACCAGTTCGTGAATGGCGCGAGTCTCATGAAGGCCAGCTACCGTGGCTTCATGAACAAGATCCGGCGCATCACACCGCTCGAAGGTTTGCACACCTTTCTCGACCGCACCTACGCGGCGCTGCAAACGAACGCGCCGCCGCCTGTAACCTTCGACGACATGAACCGGACAACCATGCTCGTAGACGCATTGGTCGCCGAGGAGAATCGCATATGAGTCCGCGACTCTTCATAACCGGCGCAAATGGTTTCCTGGGCCGCTACGTCGTAGCGGAGGCATTGAGGCAAGGCCACCACGTACGCGCGGCAATCCGGCCCAGTGCCGATATCTCCACGATGCCGTGGAGCAACCATCCAAAGCTCGAAGTCGTACGCATCGACCTGCGCTCACGCAGAGGCATCGCCGAATCACTCGACGGAATCGACGCTGTGATTCACGCCGCAGCAGCCGTTGGTGGCGACCTGTACACGCAACTTGCCTCGACCGTCGTCGCCACGGAAAACGTGCTTGAAGCTATGTCTCAATCCGCGACGCGGCGTCTCGTGTTAATCAGTTCGTTCTCCGTTTACGATTACTTCGACAAACCAGCCAACTCGCTTCTCGACGAGTCCAGCCCGATGGAACCCCACATCTACGAGCGCGACGACTATTGCCTCACGAAAGTTTTACAAGAGAACCTCGCGCGCGATTACGCCGCGCGCCACAACCTCGCCCTGACCGTTATCCGCCCCGGCGTAATCTTTGGATGCGGCCACCTCTGGACTGCATGCCTAGGCGCGGAAGCGGGATCGAACACGTGGATTCAAATCGGCGCAAGTCCGCGCCTACCCATGGCCTATGTCGAGAACTGCGCAGAGGCGATCCTGACGTGCGCTACGAACACTGCCGCCGTCGGCGAAACTTTCAATCTCGTTGACGACGAGGCGCCGACCCACGCCGCCTATATCGGCATGCTACGTTCGCGCCTCACCCCGCGCCCGCGCGTGATTCCCATTCCATGGATGCTCATGAGCCTGATCGCCTCGCTCGCGCAGTGGACGAACCGTGTCGCGTTTGGCGGTAATGCCAAGCTCCCCAGCATCTTGATTCCGTGCCGGTTGCACGCGCGCTGCAAACCGTTTCGCTACTCGAATGCTCATCTCCAAGATGTTCTAGACTGGCAGCCGCGCTATCCGCTGGAAGAGGCCCTGGACCGTAGCTTTCTTCCCGAAGCAGACCTGCTCGCCGTTGACGTAGGCGGCGGAGTCTACGAATGAACAAGCCCGTTCGCGTAGCCTACATGACCGGCGAATACCTGAGGGTTTCGCCCTTCGTCTTCATCCACCGCGAAATTGCCGCCTTGCGCGAACTTGGCGCGGAAATCGAAACCATCTCCGTGCGCGGGGTTTCCGAAAGTGAATGCGTCAGCCCCGAGCAACGCGCCGAGCGCGAATCCACGCATATCCTCGTGCCCTTTTCATTCTTGCGGCTCCTTGTCGTACTCGGCCGCCTCAAGTTCGGGTCGCCACTTCGCTACTTCCGCACGCTTTCCCTCGCATGGAAGACACGCCCTCCGGGCTTCAAAGCTTTGCTCTACCAGTTTGCCTACTTCGTCGAGGCCGGGTTCGTCGTGGACTACATGCGCAAGCGCGGCCTCACGCATCTCCACAACCACCTGGCCGATTCGAGTTGTACGGTCGCCATGCTCGCCGCCGAACTCGGAGGGTTCACCTTCAGCTTCACGCTCCACGGCCCCGGCATCTTCTTTGAACCCGACCGCTGGCGGCTCGACGCGAAATTCGCACGCGCGGAATTCGTGGCGTGCATCAGCCACTTCTGTCGCAGCCAAGCCATGATTTGGACGAAGCCGGACCGATGGGACCGCCTGAAGATCGTCCACTGCGGCGTCGATGTCCGCCAATACACGCCCCGCACGCACGAGGGTACGGCCAGACGTCTCCTCTTCGTGGGCCGCCTCGCCGCCGTCAAAGGCGTGCCGGTGCTGCTCGAAGCCTTCGCGGCCCTGGCCGCGAAGCACCCCGAGTTGACCCTTACCCTCGCAGGCGACGGCCCCGACCGCGCATGGATCGAAGCGTTTGCCCGCGCGCGCGCCCTCGCGGACCGCGTCACCATCACCGGCTACGTCTCGCAAGAACGCGTCCGCGAATTGCTCGCCGAATCCGACATCTTCGTCATGGCCAGTTTCGCCGAAGGCGTCCCCGTCGTCCTCATGGAAGCCATGGCCACCGGTCTGCCCGTCGTCACCACGCACATCGCCGGCATCCCCGAACTCGTCGAAGACGGAGTTTCCGGCTACTTGGTTCCTCCCGGCGACAGCGAATCCTTGGGGGCCCGTGTGGAGTCCCTCCTCAGCGACGCCGCGCTCCGCACCCGTCTTGGTTCGGCCGGCCGCGCCAAAGTCGAGGCGGAGTTCGATTCAGCAGAGAATGCGCATGCGCTCCTGGAATTGTTTCCGGACACGGACGCCCATCGCCACCGGCCAAACTGCTCAGAGGACCGATTCGTCGGTTCCGCCTGATCCGCCCTATCCCCACGGCAGTTTTTCACTCGCCTCGATAGGTGATATACTCAATTGCGCAGACGTAGGCGCAATTTCCCGGCTAGAGACAGTGTTTCCCGTCATATGATCGAATTCGAATGCATCCAATGTGGCAGTAGCATGCGCGTCGAGAATCGGCACGCAGGGCGCACTGCGTGGTGCCGGCGCTGCAAGCGCCCCGTGCTGGTTCCTTCCAATGCAACTCCTGTCGCCGATCCTGTCGAGAAATCCCCCACTCCGTCGCCGCCAACACCGCCAACGAGCAAACCCTACTTTGAGCCTTCTTTGCCTCCTCCCGAAGAGTACAAGGAGACCATGGTCAAGAGGGGTCCCATTCAAGCGACGGACACCGACCCCCGCGCTGCGGCGCTCTTAATGGAGATTGAACGGCGCGGGCGCGTAATTGCCCAACTGACGTCGGAGGTCGAGACACTACGCCAAGCGGCGGAAAGCCGCGCGCGCGAAGGCGACCTGCTTGAGGCTGAAC
The DNA here is from genome assembly GCA_041859475.1 of Candidatus Hydrogenedentales bacterium. Classification (GTDB taxonomy): domain Bacteria; phylum Hydrogenedentota; class Hydrogenedentia; order Hydrogenedentales; family SLHB01; genus JAIBAQ01. The sequence continues at coordinate 5,304 of JBHEKO010000677.1, read as the reverse complement.
TCGCGGCGGCGCGAAAAGTCGCCATTTCCGACGGCCAGGGCGCAGGCCGCGAACGTTCCATGATCGAAGAACTGACCGCGATCGTCAATACACAGCGGGAACTACTCGTCGAGAAGGATGAAAAGCTCATCCAATTGAATGCCACGCTTCGGCGCGTCACGAGATTCTCGGGAGAATCCAATGGCGACGTCGAATTGCCGAGCCTTCCCACCGTAGTGCAGGAGCCGGAACAAACGTCCGATATGCCCGCATCCGCGGATGGCGACGCGAGAATGGGCGTGGAACTGGACGAAGCGCGACGCCTGGCGCAGCACCGCGCGTCGGAAGTCCGCACGCTTCGCAATGCCCTCGACGATATGGCGGCCAAATTCGACCGGATCACCGTCGAACTGCGCAACGCCGTTCTCAAGCTCACCGAAACGCAGCAAGACAACAGCCGGCTAGTTTCGGAACTTGCCGCGGCTCGCGATCAATTGCGCGACAAGGAACTCGACTTGGAGCGTGGCCGGTCCGTGCAGGCGGCGGTTCCGGACACACCCGAGGAGGTGGGCAAATTCGAGGAGCCTGTCCGCGCGCCGATGAAGGTCGAAGTCCTGCCAGAGCCGGTGTGGACCGCCACCCCCGCGCCCCACGTGGAGATGGCACAGCCGATGCCCCCACGCGAGGTGACTATCACCACGGATTCTTCTGCTCCGCCCGCCACGGATATCCGACACGACCAACGCGTCCTCGTGGATGCCTTGCTGCGTTTCCTCGGCCGTCGTTAAACCCGTCACCCAAAGATCGCCGCGCCGTGCGAAGCGCCCCCCTTTCAGGGTAAGATACCGGTATGCAGAGGCTCGTTGTTACATGTGTTTGCGGAGAACGAATCCAGGTCCCCCGTTCGGCTATCGGCCGTACCGGGTTATGTCCTGCGTGCGAACGCCCCATCATGATCCGTTCGCAGAACGCCACGCCGCTCCGAACTCAGCAGGCGCCAAGGGCCGTTGAAGTCTCGTCTACCCTACCCGTTCCGGCATCGTCCGTTGCGCAGGGTCCTCTTTCGCCAAATCGCGTACTGCTAGCCGCGGACGATTCCAAGCGGCGATTCAGCCAAGCAGTCGACCTCTACTTCAATGGCCGGTACGCAGAGTCTCTGACTCTCTTCGATGCCCTTATCCAAGAGTTTCCCGACCTTGAAGAAATCCAGACCGGCCGCGCCCTGTGTCTCGGGGCGCTGCGAAAAGCGCCCACGCTTTCCTTGGAACACCAGCCCAGGGACGGCCGCTCCCAAGGGCCCATACGCCCGATGCCCAGCAGGCCCGCGCAGCAATTGACGCAACAGACTCCGCCGCAAGCGCCGCCGATTCCGATGCCTCCGCCCCAGGAATATGCCGCGTACCACGCGGAACCTCGGTATGAAGTGCCGCAGCCGCAGTATGCACCGCCTCAGCCCCAGTATGCGCCGCCACCGCAGTACGCGCCACGGCCGCAACAGCCCGTGTATTCGGCGCCGCAGCAAATGCATCAGCCACCTGCGCAGCACTACGTCATGCAGCCGCAGATGCAGCCCCACGCCTATGCGCAGCCCGCTGCTTCGCCTCCGCAACCGCAGCCAGCCGCCGCGCCCGCTCCGCAGGCATACGTTCAGCCTCAACCAATCTATACGCCGCCACCGCAGGCGTATGCGCCGCCACCACCCGTCTATACGAATCCGCCGCAAACCTATGCTCCAGCGGTAACCCCTGAGCCGAGGCCGTCCGCGCCTCGACAAGAGATGGCCTCTCCGCAAGCGCCCCAATCGTACGCGCCCCCCGCGCCCTCGGCTATCCCGGAAGCGCAGCAGGCGGCTCATCAACCCTACATTCCGCCGGCCCCCCCTCTCCAGGCTGCGCAGCCTGCGTCGCCGCCGGTTACCCCGGAACCCTCGTCGGCCCCCGCGCCTCCGCCTCCCGTGCAGGAAGCACCGCCCCCTCCACCTAAACCGCGAGAAAAGCTGCCTGTGCCCGAGAAGTTGGACGAAGAGACTTTCAAGAAAGTCCTACTCGACAAGATGATCAACGGCGAAACTGACGACATCCAACTTCGCGCCACCGAGTTGGCAGCCAAAGTCTTCGGCTATGTGGACAACGAGCTGAACGAAGAGTTGAACGTGCTTCAAACAGTGCTGGACTCAAGCGAGGTCTCGGACTACGAATTCCGTCTCCCCGAGATAAAGGCTAAGGTTGCGCCAACCTCAAAAGCGGCAAAACTACCTTCCGTTCCCGCACCCGGCGACGTCCCGGATGTGCCGCCAAAGGCGGAATCCGCACAGCCAAAAGTAGAAAGCGAACCCGTTCCGGAGGACGATCCCGGGGTCTCTCCGGACATGCCCGATGAACCGTCCGAGTCTGCCGCCGATATTCCTGTGACCATGCAAAGCGAGTAGCTCGTTGAAGTGCGCGCCGCGTTCGACGAATGGCGGCGGTCCGCGGACATTCGCGAGAACTATGTAAGGGGGGAATCCGTATGAGTGAGCACCCCCTGCACATCGGTCTCGACGTGAGTTGCATCGCGGAATCGCCCATGACCGGAATTGGCTACGCGGCTCTCAATCAAATACGCGCCCTGCTCCATCGCGACGACGGGTTCGAGTTCCACCTGTTCGCGACCGGCGACCGCTCGGGCAAGGCCAATCTCGAAGAACTCCTTCCCCTGAGCAAGAGCCACGCGATTCTTCGGCGCGCTCGCCTCTTGAAGTACCACCTCTGGACACGCTGTTCGTGGCCTCCCATGGAATGGTTCTGCGGACCGCTCGACATCGCCCACAACTTTTCGCACCACACCCCCGCAACTCGCAAAGCACTGCGCCTTGTCACCATTCACGACCTATCCTTTCTTCGCCACCCGGAAACCCACACCGCGCGCACGATTGAAGTGCAGTCGCGTCTCGTGCGCCAGTGCGCGCGCGAAGCCGGCGCCATCGTAGCCGTGTCGCAAAGCTGCAAGTCCGAACTCGTCGAAATCCTCGGCATTTCCGAGGAACGCGTCCACGTGATCCCCAATGGCGTCCATCTCGACGAGTTCACCGGTCCGTTAGATAGCGTAACTTTGGACGAACTCAAGACGCGGCTGGGCATCACTCGCGAATACTTCATCCAACTCGGGACCGTCGAGCCGCGCAAGAACATCCCTCGGCTCATCAAAGCCTACGCGCGGCTGCGAGAAGAGCGGCGCGATCTCCCCCAGCTCGTATTCGTGGGAAAACCCGGCTGGATGTGCGAAGCCAGCTTTCACCCCATGAAGCCACTCGCCGAATCGAACGATGTCGTCTATGCAGGCTACGTGGAACGGACGGAAGCGGTGCTGCTGCTGCGAGGAGCATTGGCCTGCGTTTACCCTTCGCTGTACGAGGGATTCGGTCTCCCCGTGCTCGAAGCCATGGCCGCGCGTACGCCTGTGATCACCTCGAACACATCCTCCATGCCTGAAGTTGCCGCCGACGCGGCCCTCTACGCCGACCCCATGAACGTGGACTCGATAGCGAGCGCGCTTGCCACGGCATTGGACGACCCGTCCGCCGCCGCCGCGCGCGCCAAAATCGGATTCGCGCGCGCCCAATCCTTCACCTGGGAACACTCCGCGAGCCGGTTGGCGAACCTGTACAAAACGCTCGCGAATGCCCATCGATCATAGACGCACTCGCCCACAGTCCCTGTCCATGGTGTACAATGAAGCACCTATTTTGCAGTCACCATCGCAGACCATGCGCGAAGGAGCAGATCATTGAAAGCAGCGTTCATCAACCAGAATGGCGACCTCGATGTTATCGAATACGGCGACGTCGCCGACCCCGAACCCGCCGAAAATGAAATCGTCGTCAAGTTGAAAGCCGCCGCGCTCAACCACCTGGATATCTGGGTTCGTAAAGGCCGGCCCGGTGTCGAACTCAGCATCCCCCATATCCTAGGTTGCGACGGCATGGGAACAGTCTGCGCCATCGGGAAAAACGTCACCACTGTCCGCGTTGGAGACGCCGTTGTCATCAACCCCGGCCTCTCCTGCGATTCATGCGAGTACTGTCTCCGCGGCGACCATAGCGAGTGCCTGTTCTTCGGCATCGTGGGTATGAGCAGGCCCGGCACCTTTGCCGAATATGTCGCCGTACCCGCCGTCAATGCGCAGCCGGCGCCCGCGCACCTGTCCCCCGTCGAAGCGGCATCGTTACCGCTCGCCCACATCACGGCCTGGCACATGCTCATGAACCGGGGCAAGCTGCGAGCCGGCGAAACCGTGCTTATCCACGGGATTGGCGGAGGCGTAGCCCTGGCCGGCCTTCAACTCGCAACGCTCGCCGGCGCGGAAGTCATTGTCACCTCATCATCCAGCGATAAGCTCGAACGCGCCCTCGAACTCGGCGCGCACCATGCCGTGAACTATCGCACCGAACCCAACGTAGCCGCCGCCGTCAAAGAAATCACGGGCGGGCGCGGCGTTGATCTCATACTTGATTCCACCGGAGCCGCCACTTGGCCGGTAAACTTCAGTTCCATCCGGCGCGGCGGACGCATCGTCCACTGTGGCGTAACCACCGGGAAGATTGCCGAAGTCGACATCTCCGCCCTCTACTGGAACCACGTCACCGTTATGGGGTCCACCATGGGCACGCACGAAGACTTCAGAAAGCTCCTGCGCGCCGTCGGCACGGCAAAGCTCAAACCTATCATCGACTCCGTCTCTCCCTTGGCCGACGCCAAGACTGCCGTGGGCAAAATGGAAGCAGGCGAACAGTTCGGGAAGATTGCACTCGACGTTACGGGGTCATGGGGCACAGCCACGCTGGCCAGCGCCTAGAACTCGCAGCGATACCGCGCCCTATTTCGAAAGGTCTCCCCTTTCGGAATAGGGCTTTACATTTCTGTATGCAAATCCAAGACATCGTGCTATACTCCTTCTGTAAGGCACTGCACGGGGACGTTGAAAGTTCGTACCGCATCGGACGCGCAATAGGAGGGGGGCCGTATTTCCGGGCATGCGCACTGGCGATGTACGAGTATCCATTACCGAGAACCCAAACCGAGTAGGTTGAGTTCCGGCCAAAACACGTTGCGTTCGCTTGGGTCCAAAGACACAAACACTTTTTCATTGCATCAGTAGCTTCAATGCCGGCAAAGGGGACCGGATGAGTTTCCCGGCGAGACCCCCTTCTCCCGGGACTGAAGCGGTAGCGCACGACGAGTTGCCCAACCTGCAAGTCACCCTCGCAGCTCGCCGTCTCCATGCACAACCGCTTCAAGGGCGCCGTCTGTGGAGGATGGCGCCCTTTTTGCATAGCCACTCACTTTG
>JBHEKO010000421.1:0-6999 GCA_041859475.1 Candidatus Hydrogenedentales bacterium | reverse complement strand
AGACCCGGAGGAGCCGCCCCGTGTTGCGGTATAATGCGGGCAGAGGAGGGTAAGCGGACATGGCTTCCGAATTGCACGTGACGACCACTGTACTGCCAGGTTGCAGGGTCGAGATCGTCTCGCCCGAACTTGCCGAAGGCGCGACCGTGGATGTCACTATCCAGATCCCGGACGGCGAGCCCCGGAAACGCCTCACGATGCAGGAGATTCTGGCGACGCTGCCGCCCAGCCCGCGCCTATTCGCGACACCAGATGATGCAGATCGCTTCCTCAAAGAGGAGCGCGACTCTTGGGATCGATAGAGGTACCCAATTCCGGGACGGTTTATGTCGACACTGTCGCGATCATATACGCGCTTGAGGAGTTCAAGGACTATAAGCCGATTCTGGCACCTTTCTGGGAAGCCTCCGAATCCGGGCGACTTACGCTCATCACCAGCGAGCTTGCACTCATGGAAGTCTTGGTCGGTCCGTTGAAAAGCGGAAGGCGCGATTTGCAGAAGACATACGAAAAGGCCTTACTGACTTCAAGCATAACTCTGGTTCCGATATCGCAAGTCATCCTTCGAGAGGCCGCGAGACTTCGCGCGGCGATGCCGCGCTTGCGCACGCCCGACGCGATCCATGCGGCTACGGCGCTTTGTCATGATTGTGCGTTGTTCCTCACGAATGACCACGGGCTCCGCGAGACGCCGGGCTTGGCGGTAGCCATCCTCGACGATGCCTTGCCCTCATAAACCCCGCGTGAATTCGATAGGGTGTGCATAAGCGAAGTCATTTGTTAAGAGCAACTAACGCGGATCACGGAATGCGTAAGCAACTATTTCATGAGATTCTGATGGCGCGGCAGCGCGTATACGCCGTCGCGCGCCCCACGCCGTTGGAGCCCATCGAGGTTCCCATCGACGCCGAAGTCCTGCTCAAACGGGAGGACGTGTCGCCGATTCACGCCTACAAATGGCGCGGAGCCTATAACCGCATGGCCCTCTTGACGATCCAGGAGCGGCAGCGCGGGGTCGTGTGTGCATCCGCGGGAAACCACGCCCAAGGCGTTGCACTCGCCGCGCAGAAGCTGAATGTCCATGCCCGCATCTACATGCCCATCGCGACGCCGCGCATGAAGCAAGTGGCGGTGAAACGCCACGGCGGAGACCTGGTCGAGGTTATCCTCACGGGAGACACGTACGACGACGCCGCCTTCGAGGCACGGAAAAGTGTGGCGGAATCGGGGCGGATCTTCGTGCATCCGTACGACGATCTCGCCGTGATGGGCGGCCAAGGCACGCTTGCGGACGAAGTGGTGATGGCGGCTGAGAGGACTATCGATGTCGCGTATCTCCAAATCGGCGGCGGAGGAATGGCGGCGGCGGTTGCGTGCTGGCTCAAGGCCTATTATCCCGGAATCCGTATCGTCGGCGTCGAGGGAGTCGAGCAGGCGTCGATGGCTGCGGCGGTCAAAGCAGGCAAGCCGGTCACGCTCGATTATGTCGATGTGTTCTGCGACGGCACCGCTGTGAAGCGCGCCGGGGAGTTGACGTATCCGCTGTGCGCCGAGCTCATCGACGAGTTCATAACCGTCACCAACGAGGAAGTGTGCGCAGCCATTCAAGTGTTGTGGGAAACGCGCCGCCGCATCCCCGAGCCTTCCGGGGCCATGGGGTTGGCGGGCCTATTGCAGCAGGCCGACCGCCTGCGAGGCAAACGCGTGCTGTCGGTGCTATGCGGCGCGAACATGGATTTTGGGCAGCTATCATGGGTGGTGCGCAACGCGGGTATCGGAGCGGCGCGACGCCGATACTTCCGAATCGCGATCGATGAGCGCGGCGGCTCGCTTCTGGACTTGCTCGATACCGCCATGGACGGTCTCAATATCATCGAGTTTCAATACGGCAAGGTCGATCCGAAGCGGGCCTACCCGGTAATCGGGGTCGAAGCCAGCGCGCCGGAACTGCATCTGCTTGACGAGAAACTCCGCGAGCACGGTTTTGCGTTCGAGGACGTTACGTCGTGCGCGGACGTCGAGTTCCGCATGGTTCACTACGAATCGAGTCTGTTTCATTTGCCGTGCCTGATTATCCTGGAGTTTCCGGAGCGCGCGGGGGCGCTACGCGACTTCTTGCGGGACGCGCGCAGCCTCGGCAGCATCTGTTACTTCAACTACTTGTTCACCGGCGAACAGGTGGGGCGCGCATTGTTGGGATTCGAATTCGAGTGCGAGGAGAAGCGCCAGGCTTTCAAGCAGATGCTAGACGGTTCGCACTGGGTTCACCGCGAGGTTAGCGGAGGCGTCTTCCAGCGCGTAATGTGACGCCGCGGTCCCGCGGCGCGAACGAGCCAGTATCCCTACGCCCAGCAGGAGCGCGGCGCTCCACGAAATTGCGGACGTCCATGCGCCCGCCACAAATCCCTTCGGAATGTATTCCATGCGAATGAGGTGCCGTCCCGCATGCAGCGGCACGGCGCGCAGCGCATGGTTCGCGGGGAGTACTTGGTACTCCTCGCCCGAAGGTTTCAGCGAGGTGATACTCCACCCTTTGCTGTACGCATCCGTGACGAGGAGAATCGCGGGACTCTCCGTGTAGACTTCGCAGGTGAGCGTGTCCGTCGTTTGCTCCAGTATCTGCGCACTTCCTCCCGAGCCAAGCGGATCGGGTTTGGGGTTGGGCTCTTGCTCGAGAATGACGGTGGCGCGCGGGTCAAATCCCGCCTCCCGCACCATCTTCAGGGACTCGTCCGCGTCTTTAGCGACCTTGTAATCACGCACGAGGAGCGCGTGCGGCAGCGCATTCGGAAACTCGATAACGCCCTTGCCTGGCGCATCCGGCACGACGTAGTAACGCAACCGAAACATGGCGAGCAGCGGATCGAAGTGGTCAAGGAATCCGCATCCATTCAACTCCAGACCCTTGGGTGCAGTCACCGTGTGCAGGAATTTGCTGTACCGGCCCAGCAGCCACGAGTCATACCCCCAGATCGAGTTCATGTCTTTCATCATGGTCTGATTCACCGGGGCCGCCAGAAGAACCCGGTAATCGCCGGGGTCGCGTTGCCGAATCGCTTCCATGTTTCTGGGAAGCGCTCCATCAAACGGAGTCATTCCCGTATTCACTTTCGCAAAGACGACCAACTCCGCAATGCCCAGGCAAAGCACGAGGTAGGCGGGCCACCGCCCAACACGATTCAAGGAGAGCAGGACTATGAGCGCCGCCGCGACGAGGCATGCCGTAAGCACGGCGCGCACAACGTGGACGGTGGCTTCCGGAGTTGGCGGGGAAGAGATGGGCCAATGCGCCGCCAGCCATGCGTGCGCGGTGCGCACGAACTCGGGAGACGGACGCGAGACTCCGGCGGGCATTGCGACGTACCAGTGGAAAGCAACACCCAGCAGGGCGACGCCAGCGATTACCGCTAAGAGAGAAACGAGCACCTTTGGAAACTCGCGACGTTCGCGCAATGCGTCGAATCCCGCCCCCGCGAGGATACCAAGCATCATGGTCGCAGGAACGAAGAAACGGGCGGGGACCCGGAACATGTCGAATCCGGGAATCGTGCGATAGAGGACCGCGAAGAGCGGCGTCTGTTCGCCTACGGTCACGACACCCAGGAACAGGGCGAGAATCAACAAGTATCGGCGCTTTTCGCGTTGCGCCCATCGAGCGCCATACAGCGCGAGCACCAGGGTCGTGATGCCCATGAAGACCGTCACTTCCCACACGAGCCAGTGTCCCCAATAGGAAGGGGTGTCAACGCGCCCCAGTATGCCGGGGACAAGCAACATCAGGAAGTTCTCGAGCGGTATGAAGAAGCTGGAGGCTACTCCCAGCGAAATGCCTCCGGCGCGCGAACTCTCTTCGCTGACGAGGGCGCCCGGCCACAGTTGCACGGCTCCCAGAAGCGCGGACAATATCCCCATGGCGGCCAGCGCCAAGCCGGAGCGAATACGTTTCTTTGCGTGCAGCCATTGGAGAAGACAGTAGGGCGCCGCTGCGAAGGCGGTAATGTAGACGACTTGCGGGTGCGCTCCGAATATCTGCATGCTCACGGCCATCGCCCCAAACACGATCCAACTGAGACGGGGGGCTTCAAGCAGTTTATCCACTGCCATGAAGACGAGCGGAGCCCACGCAAATCCGGCCAGGTAAGTGACATGCCCCGGCTGAACGTGGAGGTAGAAAGCGCCGGACAACATGGAAACACAACCCGCGAAGAAGGATGCCGGCGCGCTGAGACGTCTGCCCCTGGCCCATAGAACCGAGAACGCCCCGCATAGGAATACGTTCAAGATCATCTCGAAGTTCACCGCCCTTGGCAGGCTTAACGCGAGATACGCCAGATTGGGTGGATAGAGGAGCGCCGACTGCCACGTTGCGTGATAGGGCATACCGCAGAAGAGCAAGGGATTCCACTGGGCGAAGTTGCCGCGCAATAACTCCGACGCGCCAAAGAACCGGTACTGGGCGTACTGAAGAATGACATCCGTCCCCGGATAGGTGGCGACAAATGGGTCTCCGCGCCAAAGGACTTTGCCGAAAAGGACGACCGTGATGACAGCGATTCCGGCGATTGCCAGGAAGGTCTGCAGGCGTGCTTTCGCGCGTTGTGTCATTCTTGCTCCAATTGGTGCACGCCCGTGCGTATCGGATTCGCCGGGCGACTTCTTCAAACTCAGTATAGCCGAGCGGAGTCGATCGTAATCTCCACGTCCGTCATGTTGCACGGATCGAAGCGGAGTGTGGAAATGAATCCGCGCCATTTCGGATTTGGCGTAAGAGTAACCGAATACGTATGGGGCGAACCATCCGCAATCGCAGGGACGGTCACGCTCGCGGCTTCGGAGGTAGCGCTGCTGCGCGACCAGAAGAGCTGCGCGGCAACCTGTTCCTTTTGACTACCGGTAATCTGCATGGTGAACTCGAAGGTCGTGAACTTCGGCGCCTTCAACTCGGCTACGGTCGCGACGATAGCCGGATCGCTCGAAACGGTGCGAAACCGCAATGCGCCGCCTTCCACGCGAAGGTCCGTCACGCCCATCATCGCGCTCCATCCGCCTGCGTCCGTATCGAACGTCCAAGTGGTCACCGCGGGCCTGGCAGGAAAATCATAGGGTCCCAAGCCCACGTCTCCCGGCGCGACATTCACGGGCCACGTCGCGGGATCGCCCTTGCCGAAGGCAGTGCGCACGGCCTCCAGCATTCCAAAGTCATACTCGGCGCTCGGCTCGATATAGCTGCCCTCCCCCCACTCGTTGACAGGGCCAAGAACTACGAGCTTCTTCTCGTGCGCCTCGCAGTACTGCCGTGCTTCCCGGAGGAGACGCTCGAATCGCTCCGCCGTACGACCGACAATGGACAGCGAGCGGTCGCCGTGCCACGGCCTCGCATCCCACCCCGTGTCCACGAGCGGGTAGTACGTCAAGGGGCCGCAGACTTCGTCGCGTTTTGCCCAGGCGCCAGGAACGGTTTGCACAAGATCTTCGTACTGCGCGGGCCTGCCGGACATGCTGTCTTTGGCCGCGTCTCCCCACTCGTGGTAGTTCGTCGCGCCTGCGAACCCTTCGTCAAGAAGCATCTTCGCCTGCGTGGGGCTACCGGAGCCGTTGACCACAACGAACTCAATGCCCTCGTAACCGGCATCGCGCGCCATCATTTGGGACTCTTGCAGCGCGGCCTTCACGACGGAACTGTCCTTGAGATCGATTCGCAAGCCCTCCGGATTCCAGAGGAACACGGCAGGTTTGCCGTTGAGTCGATAATACGAAGGCAGGTTGAAGTAGTGATCGATCCATTCTTTGGTGACAGCGCGCCAGTCTTCGACGGAATGCGACCCTTCCGGGTTGTGATTGGCCCACATGATCGCGACTTTCAATTGGTCGCGATACCGCGCCTTGCGGTAAGCATCGAACCAGTGCGTCAGGTATTGGCTTCCTTTAACCCAGTACCAATCGACCAAGTACACGTTGATTCCGTTCTCGACCGACCACTTGATCTGCCAATCGACACATTCGGGATTGGCCTCGTCGTAGTAGCCGAGAACGGGTTTGCGAACCGGGGTGACGCGCTGGACACAGTCCCACTTCAGCGCCGATTCCCAGCCTGGGAAGTAATAGGCGGCCACGTCCATGCTGGTCTGAATGGGCTTCGGCTCCGGCACATAGTCCGCTTTGGGCAGGTCCAGCGCAGGCAAGAACGCGAGCGTTGCCGTGGCGTCGCCCGGTGCGGCGTCCCCGGAGAACTTCGCGCTGATGGGTTGCGGCCCTGGGGTATCCGAGGTAACCGACCACGTCAAGTCCGTGTAGTCGGCAAAGGACAACAGTTCCTTCGGTGCTGGCGGTTCTTCGACGATATGGACTGACGCGGGCACGTCGAGTTTTACGCCAGGCGCGACCACGCTAGTTGCTCCATGATTGACCACGCGCAAGGTCAGGCGAGCCGGTTTGCCGGCGCGATTGATCCCATTCTCGAAGCCGAAGTAGGCGACGTCGAATTCCGCGGGGCCGATCGGCTCTTCGCCGAGCGTCACGGATTCTATGGATGCAGAAGCATCATCCGGCAACCGGAGACCGAGCGCCACGAGATCGCCGGTCCACGCAGGGTTGACGCCGAGTTCCACGAAGTAGGTGCGCGCGCGATCACTGCCGCGCACAGGAAAAGGGTCCACCTGCGCGCCTGTCGTGGTTGACGTGCTCCACAACAATGCAGCCGTCCCGTCTTTGCCGGCTTTGATGCGCACGCTTGCCCACGCCTTGTCGGCGATGGGCAGGCGCAACGGGGGCGCGAACACTTCCCTTGGGGTCGACAGGGACGTCCACGGCGCGGCGACCGTATCCCACGCATAGCCGGTCGTGGCCGGTTCGATGTTGTTGCTCCTGTCTTCAATTCGGATGGAACGGATTTCGAAATGTGCGCCGTCGTATACGTCGAAGCGCATCCGGCGAATCGTACCCTCCGCATGCCAGAACGGCATTACCGAAATCTCGTGCCACTGGTTGTCGCCCTCGACA
>JBHEKO010000673.1:0-4941 GCA_041859475.1 Candidatus Hydrogenedentales bacterium | reverse complement strand
AGCACCGTCGTAGCGCTGTATGCCAACGGCGACAATGCCGAGCAACTGCCCAAGCCGTTGCCGGAGGGAGTGAAAGCATTCGACCGATGGGGAAATCCGGTTCCCAATGTCACGCAGGCCACACGGGCACTAACGTTTCTCGTAGCGGAAACCGGCTCTTCACAGGCGCTTCTGGATAGCCTGAACCCGGATGCGACATCGATAGCGGCGAATTACGACACGGTTGAAGTGCTGCTCGCGGAAACGGCGCGCACCCTCTCCCCCGCCACTCCCGATGATCCGGGAGCATGGTCCGCATTGCTGACGTCTCAAGGCTCTTTCGTGATGTTGCCGGGCAAAGGAAAGGCCCTCTTCACTACCCGCGAGGAATTGCGAAACAAACCTGGACTTACAGCATCGCTCGACATTTCCGGAACGCTAACGGTCGGCGATGTCGTGTTGCGCGATGCCGGACAGTTCAAACTGGGAACGGCAGGCTTCAAGACGGATGATGGACAAAAGACCTATCGTGCTGTGTTTGGCGCAGTGAAGGATGGTCCGGCGGACGGCTTCCGCTTCTTCGCCTTTTCGTTGATTCCGGTCGCCGGAGACCCAGACCCCTCAACCAAGGATGCGGTTATTGCCGTGCTAAAGCCGTGGGAACAGGCCATGTTGGTCGCACACACACGAGACTTGCACGGACTCTTCCACGACGGCCCGACAATTGCCGCAGCGAATACGGTCAACGGCGAGTACTTCCTGTTCACCGAACCGGAATACCTCATCACGATGATCAATACGGCCGTCACGTGGGGTCCTGCCCAAAAATCGGAAATGCGTGTCGAAGAGATTGAGGTGCTGGGCGACACAGCCATCGTTGCGGGCACATGGAACTTGGCTTCCCTCGCCTTCGGAAGTGCGCCCTACGCTTTTAGCGCGACCCTGCATAACGTCGATGGTACATGGAAACTTGCGTCGATGATCTGCGGTCCGGGGAAGGCGTAGCCCCATCGCGCAGGCGGGCTACTGACACTAAGCAGGGCCGAGGCTTCCACCTCGGCCCTGCTATCAATCAAGGGTCAACTATCCGTTGGGCCTGTCCCTCTTCGGAAGAGGGCAGGTGCCTCGGATCTTCGGTTTCCTCAGCTCGGAGCGTGCATCATGCAGCTCAAGCATAGGGGTCGTTTGCCGCCGCAAGTGTCTCCAGCATTACCGCCCAAGTGCTGCAAATAGGCCACTCTTCCTGGTATTTGATGAATCGAACATGTCCATCCATGTACAAGACATTGCCACCGCCGGGAATGTGGTTATAGGAGGCATAGCCACTGATGTCCGGTGCGATAGCGACGTCCCACATCACGGCAAGCTCACTCTGTGCTTTGGCGGATGCAGCGGGATTATTGATGTCGCTGATGAAGAAACGCTCGATTCCTTCACGCAGGCGATATACGGTCCGGCCGCTGCCCAAATCAATGTCTCCCTCATGAAGATCGGCCCATCGCGAATCATCCTGCTCCCATCGCGTACCAGGAGCTTGCCCCGCTCCAATTTCCCCCTGGATTGCGAGAATGGCGGGCAAGTCGTAGTTACCTGGGAAGGCCACGGGAACCAAGTTGAAGGCTGTGCCTGCGGGCAAGTAGTGCTCTGGATTAAGCGCCCATCCCATATATTGGTAGGCAATATCCCAGAACTTACAGGGATTGACTGGGTCTTGGTGAAAGTAGAACTCAAGATCCTCGTCCCGAGGCGCAGACGGACACAATGCAATGTCAGGATCCGTCCAGTATTCGGGGAACATAGCGGGCGCATTCGGAAACAGATGGTTCTGATTCACAAAGGGTCCTGGACTTGGGTCTTCGCACGTTCCTGCGTGCTTCTTGAGCATGCACGGATACTTCTCGCCTTTCGCTTCATTCGCGTACATCTTATAAATCAGGCCGAACTGCTTCAGGTTGTTTTGGCAGCTTGCGCGGCGGGCTGCTTCTCGAGCCCGTGCAAGCGCTGGAAGGAGAATTGCCGCGAGAATTCCTATGATCGCGATAACCACAAGTAATTCGATGAGGGTAAAGCCTTTCCGTCTCATAAGAGTGCACCTCTTTTGTTTTTCCAACTCGTCAGTTGTACTACCGGAAAGAAGAAAGAAAAAGTCACAGCTATTTCGTATCACCTCCCCACGTACCGTGGGTCCTCCCTTATTCGACACCGCCCATTACCCGTTAGGCGACTCTCAAGGGGGACAGCTTGCATTTCTTGACGCCGCGTCAATACTGCGCCAACCTTGTATAAAGTCTAGTCGAGATTCTCCAATTTGGCAAGGGGAGATGTCCGGACACAATGGTTAGGCGTCTCAATGCGATCTGCTCGATGTTCTAAAGCGTAAATTTGATCGAGCCGATACGTTTGAGATAAGCTATCTCATGTTGTCGGGGTGTAGCGCAGCCCGGTTTAGCGCGCTTCGTTCGGGACGAAGAGGTCGGAGGTTCGAATCCTCTCACCCCGACCATTTTCTGGGATTCAATGCCTCTCCAGTGCTACGGCTCTTGGAGAGGCTTCTTTGTTTTCATGCCTTTCCCATGACGTAGATTGCAGTTCAGACGCCGATATATACACTCAAGAATCCAGCGCTACTCTTGCGAAAGCAGCGTCCGCGTATCCTTCCTAAGCGTGGAATGTCAGCGGCTTCGTACAACATTCTTGCCAAACCCAGCACGTCGAGGATCAACTGGAATGGGGCTGCCGTCCAGAGGCGGATTAAGCAACGGGCCAACTTGGAATTGGCCAGCGGGACGCGGGTGGCCACAATAGTCGTGGGAGAGAAGAGCGTTTGCCGACGCCACTTCTGGGAGAAGCTTGGGAAACGTTTCGTACGTGGGCAAACTGGCAACGTTTGCCTTGAGACGTAGAGTCAAGGTCTTAAGATCGAACTGGACGGTGATCGGAAGCGTACTCGAATTCACATCCTGTCCGAGGGCGCGCCATGCGTCCAACGACAGTGGGGATTCTATGTCGCCGCGCCCAAATGCCTTGGCGAGTTCGCCGTCACCAAAGAGATTGAAGTCGGAACGCGACGTATCGTTGGGGACAAACACGCACTCCGAGAAGCCCGCCACTATGTTGCCGAAGACGCGGTGATTGTTTTCCAGAGGCGGATTCACGCGCTTGGGATCGCCGGGACGCAGGTGAACGCCATAGCCTTTTCCATTGGCGATCAGGTTCTGCAGGACGACGGCGCGATCGACATCGTGTTCATGGAATCCGTGGGCATTCGAACCGACAATGATATTGTTATCGAAGAGATTGGGACCGCGATTGATTTCAAGACAGACCACCCCCAGACCCACGGTTTCTTTCGCGTCGACAAACAGATTCTGCGTGATGCGGGTGTTCCTGACTTCGCCGTCGAGCCACAACGCGGGCCCGTTTGCCGTGCGCAGGATCACATTGCGGCGGATGAGCGAGTCTTCGGTGCTATGGAACTTCACGCCCGCGGATTCATAGTGATGCGGTATCGGCATCCAACAGTTGTCGGTGACGAAGTTGTCCTCAACGAGCATGCCCTTATTGGGCATGTTGTGCCACGCGGACATCGAAGAGACACCGCAATGATGGAGGTAGTTGCGGCGAATGATGTGGAATCCCTGGGCCTCTCCGGTTCCGTAGCTCCACCATTGCCCGCCAAGGTCCATGCCGAGGGTATTTGCGTACGCGATTTCACAATCCTCAACAATCCAGTGATGTCCCCGCGCGGCGCTGAGCAATCCGCGCTGCGGAGGTGGAATTGGAACGCCATTCCCCGCGCGGATCATCTTGAACCCTGAGACTCGGATGTAATTCAGATAGGGCAATACCGGTGCGAAAACCTGTTCTCGTGTTGTGATTTCAAAGGCATGCCCTTGGGGCGCGATATCGCCAGGCATCCGCAGAAAAACTGTCATGCCGTTTTCGCTGACCCAGAAGCTGCCAGGAGATTTGGCGAGGTCGTCAAATAGGCTGACTTGAGGCACGTACTCACCATCGACAAATAATTGGCCCCGCCTCAGTTCAAAACTTGGGAAGTCCTTCCACGTCTCCGTGTCTTGTTGAATCGTGAAGTTCTGCAGACAAAACGGATTTGCGCCTTCAAACTGGGAGCCGCTAAGTTCCGCCTTCCAAATCTGGATATCCTTCAGTTTGTACTCGCCTGAAGGTTGCCAATCGGCCTCCCAAACGTCCGATCCTGTGATGGTGACTTCTTCGTCCGGGGCCGCCTCGTACGCAATCATGGCGTCTGGAGAAATGCCTCCGTGCTCCGGCTTCACCCATTCGCGATATACACCCGTATGGACCACCACTCGTTCTCCCGGTTGGAGCGTGCGAGCCGCCTGCCCAATCGTCTTCCAAGGACGTTTTTCCGTCCCTTTGTTCGAATCGGATGCGCGAGGATTCTTCTGGTCTACATGGTAGGTTCTGGAAAACGTCTGGGGCTTCTCCCAGCAAATGAACGGGGTGCCGTCAGGAAGCAGGATGTTGTCGCTTTCGGATTGGGCTCCAGCAATAGCCCCCGGCATTGCCATTAGCAAAAGTGCATAAACAAAATGGCGCGAAATCATGGACCGTCCCCTCTTCTCCCCCGTTACGTAAATCCTCAGACGAAACCGGTGTGCAGCTTAGATTGTCGGCAAGGGCTCACGCAAGGACTCCTTGATGGTGTACATGGAGTGCGCGATACTCGGGAAATGTCCGGACATGGCGGTTGCAGTTACGAAGTTCGCCACTTAGCATGGGTAGCGGCGTGCTAATGTCACGCAGGGGGACTCGTCAAAGAACAGGCTAAGTACCGGCGCTATATTTCGCCAAGATAGCCAGCATCAATCACAAGTATATGAACAAGTACTGATGAGGATGGTTCGTCATGCGCAGATCAAACGCTTCTTCTATCTTCCTCTTCCCGGCAATTGCCGTGGTCCTCGCCTCGCTTGCGTG
>JBHEKO010000789.1:0-14680 GCA_041859475.1 Candidatus Hydrogenedentales bacterium | reverse complement strand
CCCACAGGGGGCTCGGATACTGCGCCCCGCAATCCGCAATGCGCAATCCCGCACCCCCTTGTATCGTCAAATTGCGAGGACCATCACCCCCCACACACAGGCCGACTGCGATTTGCCTCCCCATCCCCCAGACCCCAGACCCCCGACCCTAGCCCCTATTTGCGTCCGAGGTCCCGCGCGTGCTATCTTCTCCTGTTCCTAAATTCACAGGGGTCCATCCCATAAGTACGGTCAGGGTGTCCGCCGCAGGCGGATTGACCGTCGGACCCCAAGGTTAAACCCGAGAGGAGAGATCTGCATGGCCGTCGTTACAATGCGACAACTTCTGGAGGCCGGTATTCACTTCGGCCACCAAACCCGCCGTTGGAATCCGAAGATGGGGCCGTATATTTTCGGCCAGCGCAACGGCATCTACATCATCGACCTCCAAAAGACGCTGCGCCAGCTTCTGAAGGCGTACATCTTCGTGCGCGACGCCGTTGCCAAGGGTGGCACGGTCCTGTTCGTGGGCACGAAGAAACAGGCGCAGGAGCCCATCGCCCGCGAAGCCGAGCGGTGCGGAATGTACTACGTGAACAACCGTTGGCTTGGCGGTACGCTCACCAACTTCGAAACGCTGAACAGCAGCGTGCGCAAGCTCATCCGAATCGAAGAGATGGAGAAGACCGGCGCGCTCGATAAGTTGGCGAAGAAGGAATCCGCGAAGATTCGCCGTTCCCTTACGAAACTGAAGAAAAATCTCGACGGCATCAAGAACATGCCCGGCCTTCCGAGCGTGCTCTTCGTGATCGATGCCAAGAAAGAAGCCATCGCCGTCCGCGAAGCCAAGCGCCTTGGCATTCCGGCAATCGGTGTGGTCGATACGAATGCAGACCCCGATGTCGTGCCGATTCCCGTGCCCGGCAACGACGACGCAATCCGCGCCGTCGGCCTGTTCTGCTCGGTGATCGCCGATGCCGCCATCGAAGGCAGATCCCATTTCGAGAAGGTGCGCGCCGACATGCCGCAACGCGGACCGCGCGTGCGCCGGATCGCTTCGGCCGATGCCGCAGCCGGCGAAGCCGTGGATGCGCCTGTCGAAGAGGAAGTCGAAGTGGCAGCCGTTGCGGCGGATGATGCTGTAGCCAATGTTACGGAAGGAGATATGTAGTTCATGGCCGCGATTACTTCGGAAATGGTCAGATCCCTGCGCGACGCTACCGGCGCAGGCATGATGGATTGCAAGCACGCGTTGGAAGCTTCCGACGGCGATTTCGAGAAAGGTGTTGTGTGGCTTCGCGAGAAAGGCATGGCCAGCGCCGCGAAGCGCGCCGACCGCGCCGCGAAAGAGGGAGCCGTCACGTCGTATATTCACCTTGGTGGAAAAGTGGGCGTGTTGGTCGAGGTCAACTGCGAAACCGATTTCGTGGCCCGCGGCGAGAAATTCCAGGAGTTCTGCAAGAACATTTGCTTGCAGATCTGCTCCGCCTCGCCCCAGTGGGTTCGCCGCGAAGACGTGCCGGAATCGGCCATCGCCGCGGAGAAGGAAATCTACGTGAAGCAGGCCGCCGAAACCGGCAAACCCGCGAACGTGTGCGACAAGATTGCCGAAGGCAAACTGACGAAATGGTATTCGACGGTTTGCCTTGTGGAGCAGCCTTTCGTCCGCGATCCGGACCGCACGGTCGAGCAATTGGCGAAAGAACTCAGCGGACTCGTGGGCGAAAAGATCGACGTTCGCCGCTTTGCCCGCTTCCAGTTGGGCGAAGCGATCTAGCGCGTATTTGTACCGCCGGCTTCCAGCCGGCTCTCCGGCAGTTCGAAGTGCTGACATCCTACTTCGTTCTTGCCGCTGGCCGATGCGATTGGTTTAGCGTGATGCGCGTCCCCGGACTTGTCCGGGGACGCCATTCCACAAAGGCGATGAGGGAAGGTCCCAGGCACGCCTTGGACTATGCGGAGGGACACAGGTGGCCAACCCCGTCTACACGCGGGTCATGCTCAAATTGAGTGGTGAAGCGCTCGAAGGTTCGGGCTCGGACACCATCGACTTCGACACCGTCAGCCGGTTCTGCGACGAAGTTGCGCAGGTGCGCAAGCTCGGCGTCGAAGTGGGGCTGGTCGTAGGCGGTGGCAACATCTTCCGCGGAGCCCAAGGCAATCATGACGGTCTCGACCGGCCCACCGGCGATTACATGGGCATGTTGGCGACCGTAATCAACGCTCTGGCCTTGCAGGCCGTGCTCGAACACAACGGCATCGCCACGCGCGTGCTGACGGCCATCGAGATGCGGCCCGTCGCGGAGCCCTACATTCGCCGCCGCGCTATCCGCCACCTTGAGAAGGGACGTGTGGTTATTTTCGGTGCGGGCACGGGCAATCCTTTCTTTACGACCGATACGGCGGCGGCCCTGCGCGCCAACGAGATCGGCGCCGAAATCCTGATGAAAGCTACCAAGGTGGATGGGGTCTACGATTCGGACCCCGTGAAGAACCCGAACGCTACGAAGTATGATGAGTTGTCGTACACGACGGCGCTTGCGCGCAATCTGCGAGTCATGGACGCCACCGCGATATCGCTGTGCCGGGAAAACCGGCTGCCGATACTCGTCTTCAATCTGACGACGCCGGGCAGTATCATGAGGGCGGTCTTGGGGGAACCTATCGGGACGATTGTGAAAGGAGATTGAGCATGGAGCACAAACTCGTGAAAGAGGCCAAGGCCAAGATGGATAAAAGCCTCGAAGCCCTCGAACATGAGTTCATTCACATTCGCACGGGCCGCGCTACGGTCGGTCTTCTGGACTCGATCGAGGTGGATGCCTGGGGCCAGAAGATGAAACTGAACCAAGTGGGAACGGTCTCCGCGCCCGAGGCGCGTCTGCTCACCATCACTCCCTGGGACAAGTCCCAGATCGGAGCGATCGAGAAGGCCATTCTCGCTTCTCCCCTCAATCTCAATCCGGCGAACGACGGCAAGATTATTCGCATCCCCATTCCGCAACTGACCGAAGAACGGCGAAAAGACCTCGTGAAGCACGTCAGCCGTATCGCCGAGGAAGCGCGGGTTGCGGTGCGCAACATACGCCGTCATGTCGTTGAAGAAATCAAGAAAGAGCAGAAGGACGGCGACCTTCCCGAGGACGACGCGCACAAGCTCTCCGCCGCAGTCCAGAAAGCAACCGACGATTCCATTTCGCACATCGACGCGATTCTTAAAGCAAAAGACGAAGAGATTATGGAGGTGTGACCTTCGCGTCCGCTGTGGGCCCGGCAATCGCGGGCCTGCTTGCCGCGAGAGGAGCGCCTAATGGCGGAGAACCGCCGCACGGACGAGACGCCGCATTGCAGATGCAATCCGCTCTCGGACGCTGGATGCGATGTCTTTATCCGAATGAACACCGAACTGCCCGAAATCGACCCCAAGCGACTGCCTAAGCACATTGCCGTCATTATGGACGGCAACAGCCGGTGGGCGCGCCGCCAAGGTCTCGGCCGCGCAGCCGGCCACGAGGCGGGAGCGAAAAGCGTTCGAGCCATCGTTGAAGCGTGCCGCGAACTCGGCGGGATCGAAGTGCTATCGCTCTATGCCTTCTCTACCGAGAATTGGCGCCGCACGAAGACCGAAGTAAATACCTTGTTTCGTCTCCTCAGCCGGTACGTGCGGATCGAACTCGAAAACATTCACAAGGAAGACATCCGCGTCACCATCATGGGGCGTATGGATGGGCTTCCCGAGAAAGCGGCCAACGATCTGCGCGCGTCCATGGAACGCACCAGGAACAACCGCTCCATGCGGCTGAATGTGGCTATCAACTATGGCTCGCGCGCGGAGATTGCCGACGCGGCCAAGGCCATCGCGCGCGACGCTCGCGACGGCAAGGTTAAGCCGGAAGACGTCGATGAAGCCCTGTTTGCGCGGTATCTGTATCAGCCCGATCTGCCCGACCCCGATGTCTTGATTCGCACCAGCGGCGAACTGCGCCTCAGCAATTTCATGATGTGGCAGTTGTCCTACGCGGAAATCGTTGCAACGGACGTGCTGTGGCCGGACTTCCGCAAACCGCACCTCTATGCCGCTATTGCCGAGTATCAGTCGCGCAAACGCCGCTTCGGCGGGCGCTGATCATGGGGAGCAGATTTCTCGACCGCTCCGTGCTTGTGCGCAGCGTCACCGCCGTCGTACTTCTTGCGGTGTTTCTCTTCGCCATTTGGACGCCCGCGATGCGCCTGCTCTTCGCCATCCTCGTCAGTACGCTCGTGCTCGTCGGACTCTACGAACTCTTCGCCATCGCGCGCGCCAGGCAGATTTCGCCGGAGACCATCGGCGGCATGCTCGCGGGCACGCTCATCGCATTCAGCGGGTACTTCGGAAGCCTTACTCTCACCAATTTCCTGCTATACGGCGGATGCCTGCTTGTCGCCGCATTGCACGTCGTCCGCGGTCAACACGCGGTCGCCGGCCTTGCAGGCACCATCTTCGGCCTCATCTACGTCGGCTGGTTCGGCGCGCACATCGTGCTTATTCACGGAATCCCGGGCCAAGGGCCAGGCCTCGTCATGCTCCTGTTCGTGGCGGTCATTCTCACCGATACCGCCGCGTTCTTCGTGGGCCGTGCAATCGGAAAGCACAAACTCGCGCCCAAGGCCAGTCCCGGAAAGACCTGGGAAGGTGCATTCGCGGGCCTGTTCGGCTCCGTGCTTGGCATGGCCGTGCTCTACTACATCGGTCAAGACGTTCGCATGACGGCCGTTCCCGATTGGTCGTTGTCGCGTTATCTCTACGCGGGTGCGGTACTGTCGGTCGCGTCGCAGGTGGGCGACCTCGCCGAATCTTGTCTCAAGCGCGACGCGGGCCTGAAAGACTCGGGCCACGTGTTTCCGGGTCACGGCGGCGTGCTCGACCGCTGCGACGGATTCCTGTTCGCGGCCCCGTTCCTATACTATATGGCCGTTCCTTTGTTCGCGCTGTGAGGGATGCATTTCTATCGACGCCATGCGCGCATAACTTGCACCAACGATAAGGTAGACATCGCACCGACATGTATGAAGATGAATCCATCGAACTCAAGCAGTATGCGGAGCGGCTCGCGCAATTGCGCCTGAGCTTGCGGGTCGACGTGACCAAAGCCCAGATCGCGGACATCGAGCAACTGATGAGCGAGTCCACCTTCTGGGACGATCCCGAGTCGGCTCAGAAGATTCTCCAGAAACTTAAAGGTCTCAAGAATCTCATTTCCGCCCCTGATGCGCTCGGCAATGAAATTGAAGACGCGCAGGTTCTCGTCGAACTTGCCCAGGCGGAAAACGACGAGTCGATGGCCGAAGAGTTGAAGTCGCTCGCGTCCGGCCTGGGCGAGAAGTTGGACCGCCTTGAGATCGGCAGCCTCTTCACGGACCCGCGCGATTCGAAGTCCGCGATCATTAACGTGCATCCCGGGGCGGGCGGCACCGAATCCTGCGATTGGGCAGCGATGCTCTATCGCATGATCACGCGCTGCTGCGAGCGGCACGAATTCAATGTGGAGGTCGTCGACTATCAGGATGCCGATGAGGCGGGACTCAAGAGCGCCACGATCATCGTCGATGGTCCATTCGCCTATGGCAACCTGAAGTCCGAGGCGGGCGTCCACCGTCTTGTGCGTATTTCGCCATTCGATGCAAACAAGCGCCACCACACTTCCTTTGCGGCTATCGAGGTCATTCCGCAGGTCGACGATAGTATTGCCATCGAGATTAAGGAAGACGACCTCAAGATGGACGTATTCCGCTCGAGCGGTCCCGGCGGCCAAAAAGTGAACAAGACCAGCTCCGCCGTGCGTCTCACGCACCTGCCCACCGGCATCGTCGTGGCGTGCCAAATCGAGCGATCCCAGCATCGCAATCGCGCGACCGCCCTGCAGATGCTCAAGGCCAAGCTCTACGACATCGAAATGCAAAAGAAGGAAGTGGAGCGCCTTGCCCTGCGCGAAGGGCAACAAGACGTGGCGTGGGGCAGCCAGATCCGAAGCTACGTGCTGCACCCCTATCAACTCATCAAAGATCATCGCACGGACGTCGAGACCAGCAATGTGGACCGGGTCCTCGACGGCGATTTGGACCTCTTTATTGCCGGATTCCTCAAGTGGAAACTGGAACTGAAAGGCGACAATTAATCCCATGTCCGACGACGTACATCATTCGACTGAACAGGAACTCCTGCGGCATCGCCTCGAGAAGCTAGAACGGCTTCGTGCGCGAGGCATCGAGCCGTATCCGTATTCGTTTGCGCGCTCCAATTCCATCGCCGAGGCGCGTGCGCTTTTCGAGGACGCGGAGAAGGGCGTAGCCGAAGGCGAAACCGCCAGCATTCCCGCCACGCTCGCCGGCCGCATGATCTCGTTTCGCGATCACGGCAAGAGCATCTTCGCCAACATCCGCGACGAAAGTGGGCAAGTGCAGCTCTACTTCAATCAAAAGCGGCTTGGTGACGAAGCCTTTCAAGTAGTGTTCGACATGGACCTGGGCGACTTCGTGGGTGCGAAGGGCGAAGTGCATCGCACGCGCACGGGGGAAATCACGGTGTTCGTGGACTCCTACGAACTCCTGTCGAAATCGATTCGTGCGCTTCCTGAGAAATATCATGGCCTGACCGACGTGGAAACGCGCTACCGTCAGCGTTATCTCGACATGGTCGCCAATCCCGAAGTGCTCGCGAAGTTTCGCACGCGTATTGGCATCATCGACGCCATCCGCGCCTTTCTCACCCAACGTGGATTCCTCGAAGTCGAGACGCCCATGCTGCACCCCATCCCCGGCGGCGCGACTGCGCGTCCCTTCATCACGCACCACAACACCTACGACTCGGAACTCTACCTGCGCATTGCGCCGGAGCTTTACTTGAAGCGTCTCATCGTTGGCGGGTTCGAGCGCGTGTTCGAGATCAATCGCAATTTTCGCAACGAAGGCGTCGACACGCGGCACAATCCCGAATTCACCATGATGGAACTTTACGAGGCCTACCAGGATTACATGGGATTGATGGAAGAAACGGAGGAGTTGTTCGCCGCGGCCATCGAAGCCGCGGTCGGCGGTCTCACGTTCGACTATCAGGGCGAGACGATCGACGCGTCCCGCCCGTGGAAACGCATCAAGCTGCACGACGCCATTCGCGAGTACGCGGGCATCGACCTCGAAGCGTCTCGAGACCGGGCCGAAGCGGCCAAGCTCGCCAAGAGCATAGGCGTGGAGATTGACCCTGCCATGGGCTACGGAAAGATTGTCGACGAAGTGATGAGCGCGCGCGTCGTGCCCAAGCTCGTCCAGCCGACTTTCCTCTACGACTATCCCATTGAGATTTCGCCGCTCGCCAAGAAGAAGCGCGGCAACCCCGCGCTTACGGAGCGCTATCAAGTCTTCATGGGCCGCCTCGAGCTATGCAACGCCTTCTCCGAACTGAACGATCCCATCGATCAGCGCGAGCGCTTTATGGACCAGCTCAAGCAGCGCGAAGGCGGCGACGAAGAAGCGCAGCATCTGGACGAGGATTTTATCACCGCGCTCGAAATCGGCATGCCGCCCACGGCAGGTCTCGGTATCGGCATCGACCGGCTTGCGATGTTGCTGACGGACTCCGCGTCGATTCGCGAGGTCATCTTGTTCCCACTGCTGCGGCCGCTCGGATAATTCGATGCGATTTGAAGCCTTTGTAGCGGTTCGATACTTGCGCGGCAAACGCAAATCGCGTTTCGTCAATCTCATCACGATCATTTCCATCGCGGGCGTAAGCGTCGGTGTGATGGCGCTGATCGTCGTGATGAGCGTGATGACGGGATTCGATCAGGAACTCACCGCCGCCATCATGGGCAACAACGCCCACTTGCAGGTGTCGAGCCTGGACGGCAACCCGATAGAGGACCCCGAAGAGGTCATTGCCGCTATTCAAGACTTCTGCCCTGAAATCGAAGCGGCCAGCCCCTTCATCCAAATCAAGTCCGTTCTTCGCCGCATGGGCGGGTCGCCGAACGACTACGAGGCTGGATTCGTCGTTGGGGTGGATGTGGAGCGCGAGTCCGAGGTTTCCAACCTTGCGGAGAATTTGACGTCCGAACGCGGCAGGCAGTTCGGTTCGGGGAGTCTCCCAAAGAGGAACGAGATCGTCTTAGGATATATTCTCGCGCAGAACATCGGCGTATACATTGGCGATGAAGTGGGCGTAATCACGCCAAGCGACAGTCCCTCGCCCCTGGGCCGTATGTCGGCGCAAACCAAATGGCTCACGGTTAGCGGTATCTCCCAAGCGCAAATGTCCGACTATGACGCGGTCTACGGCTACGTCACGCTGGAGACCGCGCAGCAGATCAAGCATCAAGAGGGCGTCGATGGCATTCGCTGCATGCTTTCGGAGCCGCTGAGGGCCAAGGAAATTGCCAAGCGCGTCGAAGACGAGTTCGGCTACGTCGCAACCACGTGGTACGACAGCAATCAGTTCTTCTTTGAAGCGCTCAAGCAAGAAAAAGTGGCCATGTTCATCATCCTGCTTTTCATTATTCTTGTCGCGGCGTTCAATATCACCAGCACGCTGATCATGGTCGTCATGGAAAAGAAACGCGACGTGGGCATTCTGCGCACGCTCGGCGTCAGCACGCGCACCATCATTCAGCTCTTCATGCTGGAAGGCCTCTACATCGGCATGGGCGGCACCCTTGTCGGTTTGCTCGGCGGTATTATCCTCGCCTACAACCTGAATCCCGTGGCCGGAGCGATTGCCTGGATGCTCGGTGTGGATCTCTTCAATAGCGTCATCTACCATTTCGATCATATCCCGGTGGCTATTGTCCCGCGCGACATCGCCCTGATTGTCGCCTCGGCGGTGGCCCTCACCTTCGTCTCTACCCTCTATCCCGCTTGGAGCGCCTCGCGCCTCGACCCGGTGGATGCCCTGCGCTATGAATAACGGCACGAAAACCAACCGCATCATCGAATGCGTCAAGATCGACAAGATCTACAACGACGGCACGCGCGAACTGCGCATCCTGGAAGGACTCGATCTCGTCGTCGACGAAGGGCAGATTCTTGCAATCAGCGGGCCGTCGGGAGTGGGGAAGAGCACCCTCCTCCATATCATGGGGACGCTCGACCGGCCGACAGGCGGCGAAGTCCTGTTTCGCGGAAAGTCACTCCTGTCCACGAGCCGCTACGAGATCAACCGGATACGCAACCAACAGATCGGTTTCGTGTTTCAGTTCTACCACCTACTGCCCGAATTCACTGCGCTCGAAAACGTAATGATGCCCGCAATCAGCATGGGCAAGCGACGACGCGACTGCCGCGAACGCGCCGAAGAACTGCTCGGCAAAGTCGGCCTTACCGACCGCATGACCCATAAGCCAGGCATGCTTAGCGGCGGTGAACAGCAGCGTGTCGCCATCGCCCGCGCCCTCTTCAATAAGCCGAGCGTTGTGCTCGCCGACGAACCCACCGGAAACCTCGACGAACGCACCGGGGGCGGAATCATCGACCTGCTCTGGAAACTGAACCAGGACGAAGGTGTGACCCTCGTTGTCGTAAGCCACGATGACGCCCTCGGCCAGCGTGCGCACCGGTGGGTCTACCTCCATCAAGGCGCCGCCCACGTTCGAAAAGCGTAGCCTTCCCGCAGATAGTGGAGAAGGGCATCTCCCAGGATGTAGCATAGTGTTGGGTTGTGCATCGTTACAGGGACTCCAATTAACATGGGGGGCTTGACATGCTTCAGAGACACCTTCTCCCGTGGCTGCTATCCAAGCGTCACTACATTGCCGGACTCACGGTACTCCTCGCGTGCAGTATGTTGCCTCAATGCGGCACCGGCGGATTGGAATCCAGAGACTTCATCAAGGTCAGTCAGAACGGGTTCGACCTAACCGACAACACAGAAGACATCAACAGCTATGCGTGGGCCATGCGCTATTTCAAAGCGGATGAAGCGCAAGACGGCTACGTCTACGTCGGCACCGGCAACAATATCGCCGGCCTGATCGGCTTCTACTTCAGCACGCTGATCTCCGGCGGAGAAATCACCGACGCGCCCGCGCGTCCGCCCGAGATTCGCCGGTACCGCCCCGATTTGGGCCCGGACGTTTGGGAGAGGGTCTTCGACTACCGCGATGTCGAAATCGATGGCCCGTACAAGACAACCGGGTTCAGGTATATGGACACGTACTATGCGGTCATTGACGATACGAAGGTCTTGCCGCAGCGCGCGAACTATCTCTACACGGCGACACAGGGGCTTGAATCCGCCCTTTGGCGATCCAGGACCGGCAACCCCGGCGATTGGGAAAAAGTATTCACTACCGGCGAAGGCGGCGCGTCCATCCGATATTTCGCCGAGCACAACGGCAAACTGTATCTCGCGTACGCCTACGACACGTACGAAGCCGACCCGCCCCCCGGCGAAATCTGGGTATCCGACGATGGCCTGAATTTTCAACCCCTCATGCAGAATGGGTTTGGCAACCCGAATAACCGCGGCATTGAGTTCCTCATTTCCTACAACGGCTGGCTCTACGCGGGAACCAAGAACGACGCCGAAGGTTTTGAAGTCTGGAAGCTCGAGGGGGCAGGCAAGAACGGCGCCATTAAGGTGGTTGATAGTGGCGCAACCGACACGCGCAACGAAATCGCGGGCACGCCGTGCATCTTTAAGGGCGACCTCTATGTCGGCAGCATCATCTTCTTCGGGTTCAACCCGGCGCAGGCGAGCGGATTCAAAGGTTGCGATATTATCCGCATCAATGAACTAGACGAATGGGAGACGGTCGTCGGCCCGAATTCCCTGTCCGGTTATGACTCCGGCTTCAATTTCTTCACCAACTCCTACTGCTGGTGGATGGAGGAGCATGATGGCTGGCTGTACGCTGGCACATGGGATCAAGGCACGGTCTTGTCGTGGCTTATCGACAACTTGCCGGCATTGTTCGCATTCATTCGAGACGGCGAGCAAAGCGGCGATGTCCCGGATCTGCCGTTGGATTACGATACGTGGTATAGCTTGACGGACGCAGGCGCCGATGTCTTCAAGACGCAAGATGGTGTCACTTGGTTCCCCGTTACGATCAGTGGTATGGGCGACCGCACCAACTACGGCTGGCGGACCATGGAGTCCACCCCCGACGGGCATCTTTTCCTGGGGTCCGCGAATCCTGTCGATGGTCTCGAGATTTGGCGCTCCCGCGTACCGGCTTCGGGGAAGTAGATACTGACCCCTGCTGGGGCGGTGTGGGAGATAGAAGTATACATGCGCCCGGCGTAGAAGCCGGGCGCTGCAGTTCGCAAGGGCGTCCGGGAGCAGACAGCTCTATCCGGCGGACTTCTCTCCCTTTTTCTCCTGCAACTGCGCAACGAGCACGTTCTGCAGTAAGAACTCGAGCACCCGCAAAAACACACTGGGTTGGACCTCGAACGCAGGCGCGGGGGTGATACTGATTCGCCGGATGTGCTTCACGCTACGATTCCTCCGTGAGTGCAAGGTGTCTTTGAAAACGTGACCCTTCGTTGTGTGAATCCGCTACTATTCTGCGGGTTCCGCTTTGCATGAGTATACCTCGTCCGTGGCGATACTGCAGAATGTTTTGTGATGGCCGCGAAGATGTGGGTAGTCCCAGAGAGGGGAACTGTGCCGGGCACGGTTCAAGTGCAGGGCTGGCGCAAGCTCTATCGCGTCACGATCCCCGAGGTTCCGCCGGCAATCAGCGACGCCACATTCGACAGGATCCTCGGCAACGCAAGTCCCCCCGGCGAAGCAAGGTAGCGGGGCTCCCACACCGGATCGAATTTCTGCTTGTATTGACGTAGCCCTTGGAAGTTGTAGAAATGCTCGCCGTGCCGAAACACGACCGCGCCAACCTTGCTCCACAACGGGGCCAGTGTGTGGCTTTCTAACCCGGACAGCGGAGCCATTCCCAGACTGAACCAATGGTACCCTTGCTCCTTCCCCCACAGCATCAGATTCAGAAACAAGAAGTCCATCACCCCTCCCGGCACTTCGTTCGTGTAGCGCATCAGGTCCAGAGAGAGCTCCTCCTGTTCCGCACCCAGCAAGATGTTCGCGTAGGCAACGATGTGCCCGTCCCGCTTCACGACCGCATGCGGAAAATTACCTAAGTACCTTTCGTCGAACCTGCCGAGAGAAAAGCCCTTCTCGCGCACATTCTTGGAGTGAAGCCAGTCGTCCGAGATGCGGCGTAAGTCATCCATGGCAGAAGCCACACCGGACTGCGGCAGTATCGAGAATTCGCAATTCTCCTTCTCCAGCTTCCTGAGTGAATTGCGTTCGGTCCTTCTATGTCCGCCGTCTAGGCTGAACGTTCCGAGCTCGACTCGCCCTTCCTCTCCCAACTTCATAAGGCTCAACCCTGCGTCCACATACAGGGGCAGCATATCGGGCCGGATCTGATAAAACGCAGGCCATGCACCCGCCCTGTCGCACATTTCGAGATAGCGCCATATCAATTCGCGATACGCGCCCGGCGTTCCCACGGGATCTCCCATGGCCACCAGGCTTCTACTTTCTGCCCCGTACATGATGAATGCGTCGGCCTCTTCACTGAACAAGAACGACTTATCCCCCAAGAGAGCAAGCGATGAATACGTGTGCCGTGACTGTTCGACAATTGCGCGCACGCGGAGCAGGTCTGTCTCGCGCGGCAGCTTTGGCTTCGGCTCCGAAGCGCTGAACAATTTGGCGACGCCAATCGCAAGGCACAACACCAGCACGCCGACCGACGCCCGCAAGAAGCGCGGCCCGTCGCCTTGAATCGTAAATCGCCACCAAAGCTCGTGCGAATACTCAATGTGTTTGTATGCGAAGAGACCAAGCCAGAACGATGCGATCACGACCATTAAGGCCGCGGTCGTCCATCCCACGGAAAAACTCCCCGTGAACAAGGCCGCCTTGCGATAGAAGAAGGGCCGGCTCAGAAGAAAGACGACGAGCATACAACACAGGATAATGGCCTCTTCAAAATCGAAGCCCTTGAGTAAAGAAAACACCGCGCCGAATGACATCAAGGCGACCGCCAACCAGTATGCCGCGCGTAGCCTGCGTTGCATGGCGCGCGCTAAAAGTATGAGAAGAATTCCAACGATGCTGCCTAGGAAATGCGAAAGCTCAATCAAGGGCAGCGGCAAGACGTCAAGGAGGATCCCACGGCGGCCCTCGTCCAGCGGAGTCGCACCGGATAGCAGCAACATCGCGCCGCTCAAGAAGACCAGAAACGCGAATAGATACGAAACGATAGGAGAGACCCACTCGCCGTAGACCCGCGCAAGCGGAGCCAGCGTGCGCGAACGGTGGCGAAGTTCATAGATGCCGAATGCGAGCGTCGCCGATGCAAGCGGCGCAAGGTAATATACGGCGCGATACATCAATAAGGATGCCAAAATCATGTGAGGCGGAACGGTGGATGGCATCGTCAGAATAAACACCGTTTCGAACACGCCGAGACCGCTGGGCACTTGACTGATGAGACCCGCGAACAGTGCTATCGCGTACAAGCCAAGGAATGCCGGGAACGAAATCGTCGCTTCTTTCGGCAGCAACACATAGAGCACCGAACCTGCCAGGGAAAGATCGAGGCAACTCAGGACAAGCTGCGCGAGGCCGATGCGAGGCTTGGGCAAGTCCAGTGTCCACCCTCGAAAGAGCAGGGGCTTGCGCCAGAGAAACAAAGCGATTAGGTATCCTATCGGCGCGGCAAGAAGCAGGCATCCAATCGGACGCACAAACGCCTCAGGCAACGCTGCTGTGTGTGGGAACGCGTGCGGCTCGATCGACATCGCAAGTCCGGCCATCGTTACGAATCCAAGTAACGCGGTCAAGCTGCAAAACGTCACCAATTTGGTGACTTCGATCGTGTTCAGCCCCCACGCCGTGTACAGACGCAGGCGAATGGCTCCGCCGCTCAATACACTAAACCCGACACTGTTGCTCAGCGCCCAACCGATGTATGCCGCAAACATCGTCCGCCAGTAGGGCATATTGTGCTTCAGGTAGCGAAATGCCAATGCGTCGTAGCACGTCAGAACGAAGTAACTTGCTCCGGTCAGGCCTATTGCGCGCGCAATTGTCCAGAACGGCACTTCATGGAAAGCGGCGCGGATGTCCTTGAAGTGAATTCCGCGCAGCGTGTGATGGAGCACTACGAGGGCCACAACGAAGACGAGCGCTCCCGCTAAGGGCGCAAGGCGCTTCAACACCCCCATCCTAGGGCGCGATTCCGGCCCACCCGTCATGTGCGTTCCGCTCTCTCTCCACGCTGGCGTTCACGGCGAAAGACACCACATTTCATGCGACGTCCGTTTCTTGCTCATCTTACGGCTTGAGTATACCCGCGGACACGGAAGAGGGCCAGCGACGCGCTAGCGCCACCGGCCCCAAACCTTGTCCGTTCGCGACTCGATTACGAGGTTTCTATCGCGACGTATCGAGAGCCTTCGCCCTCTCTCACCAACAGCAGGGCCGTCTTCCCTTTTGCACTATCCTTCAGCGCCTGCTGGAATTCTCGCACGTTTTGAACCGGCTGCTTGTTGACCTCCGTCACCAGCATTCCTGGCCGCAACCCTGCGCGTGCGGAGGGCGAGCCCGGCGCGACACCCGCAACAACCACTCCGGTTTGGCCTTCGTACCCGAGCTGTTGCGCGATTTCATTTGAAAGGGCCTGTAGCTCTATTCCAAGAC
>JBHEKO010000732.1:0-4469 GCA_041859475.1 Candidatus Hydrogenedentales bacterium | reverse complement strand
GCCAACGACGCCGCAAAACTGGGCGCGCCCGCCGTGCCCACGCTGATTGAGGCATACAACACTCCCAATGAACATGCCAGAGCGTGTGTGGCCCAGGCACTCTCCATTATTGGCCCTGATGCAAAGAAGGCCATTGTTGTGCTAGCCCTCGGGCTTCGCGACGACGAGGGTTGGGTCGTATGGTACTCACTTGAAGGATTGGGGAAGATGGGACCCGAGTCTATTCCTATTCTGGAGGGGGCAAGGGAGTTCCAGCGCAAGGAGCAAGTCATCCTTGATCTCTTTCCAAAGGAACTGGAGGACGCGCTCTCCAGTGCACGGTCGCTGAACACGGCAGAGACGCTTGATGAGTTGATCGCATCGTTAGGGACCGATGAATTGACAGGTAATTTGGATGACACCTCGGTCCCGGCAGCCACACGTGACGCTTCATTGGAAGCCAACACAACCCTCCTGTCAGGCGAAAACCCTTACGCAGTACGAACTACGGCACTGATAGCGGCATTGAAGGACACACGCGAAGGTGTGCGTATCGACGCTGCCAAGGCTCTCTGGTCTCGCGCGCCGCAAGCCAAGGAAGCGGTAACTGCATTGATCGAATCACTCAGCGACGAGAACCCCGAAGTACGGCGCGTTGTTTGTGGAGCGCTTGCGGCATTTGGCCCGGATTCCTACCTCGCCGTGCCCAACCTCGTCGCTCTGCTTGAGCAGGCGGGAGAAGCCTTCAAGCAGAAGCCCGAGTCATGGGAGGAAGATCGCGCGCGGGCACGAAGACTGGAAGTCGGTGCAGCCGCCGCTGAGGCTCTGGAGAAGATCGGTCCTGACGCCAGAGACGCGGTTCCGGTCCTCACAACACTACTGGCAGACGAATATGCCGCTCCTGAGGAAGCGGAAGTGTACCAGCCACAACTCTATGCGGCAAAGGCCTTGGGGAGCATTGGCGCCGACGCGGCGAGCGCGCTTCCTGCGCTCGTGCATTTGCTGGATACCGGCGACGATGAGGTGCGGCGTCAAGTTGCAGATACTCTTGGAAAAATCGGCCCTCGCGCGAAGGAGGCGATACCGAAGCTAGAAGAACTTCGGCAGACTAACGAGAACACTTCATCGGAGCTTCGCGGCCACGCAGAGTGGGCCCTGAAGTTGATCAAGAAAGTTCATCTGGAACACAGGATTCTCAAGAAGGAAATCGCGAGTGAACAAGAAGGATTCCGTCACTACGAGTTTTCGCTGCAGATTGAAGATACGGCCGAACCCATCTTCCTGGCCCGGCTACTTGAGGCTGTACATATAAGTTCCGGAGAAACAACAGGGTTTGACGAGAGTACTCTCGATTTCGAGTGGCTGGAGGAAGGCCGGTTCCTTTGCGTACGGTGGGAAACGCTTCCATTGGGGCAAGGCTTTTACACAAATCAAACGTATCTCTTGATCGTCAAAGAGCACGGACGCTGGAAGCAAGTCTTTCGCGACACGCACGGCTATGTTGCGCACCACCTATTCTATGTCGAATATGACTATACCTTCGAGCCAAAGTCGCAGATCTTGACGATTCGTGAAGACGACCTGTCGGGTCCCGTAAGCGAAGGCTATTTAGAGCCAGAGACCGAACCGGTGCCCGCGAACGTACTTACCAAACACAAGGTTGGCGATATACATGAATGGCGATTCAAATTGAACGGCAGCCACCTAGACTACCTGGACGGGAAAAACACCGTCGACTTTGACGAGTATAGTGGCGGAGGGAATGAAACCAACGAATACGACATTCACGAAGTGGCCAAGTTCCTTGCGCCGGAGAGTCCGGATGCAATGGTTGAGAAGCTCCGCAAATTGAATCCAGCCTTGAGGTCCAGCGATGTCTGTTCCGGTTCGGTGTTGTTCGACACAGAGGTGAAATGGCGAGGGGCGGACGAGAAGCATTACTACACGATGGGCGAATAGGCTCAAGGCCGTGTGGGCGCGCTGAGGAAAGGAAAAGAACATATGTCGCGCAAGTGCCTGTCGCGTTTGTTCCAGTGCAGCGCCGTCCTGCTCATGGCTTGCAGCGCACTTGAGACCGCTCCGGCGGAGCCGCCGATGGAAACGGACACCACCGTGCGTGCTCTTATCGCAAAGTTCAACGACGTGGACGCCAGTGTCCGCCGCGCGGCGGCCAACGATGCCGCAAAGCTGGGCGCGCCCGCCGTGCCCGCGCTGATCGAGGTGATTAAAGCGGAGCAGAGGAAAGAAATCCGGAGTTACGCGATGGATGCCCTTGCGGACATCGGCACGAGTAGCGTCCCCAGTCTGCTCGGATTGCTCGGCAGCCCCTCGGAAGAAGTTCAACTGTGCGCCCTTCAAATAATCGCGAAGATCGGGCCAGATGCAAAAGAGGCCGTCCCGGGCGTAGTACAGACGTTAAGAAGCCCCAATCAGCGCACACGGCAATTCGCAATAAGTACATTGGGCGATATTGGTCCCGAAGCGGGGCCGGCAGTTCCTGCCATTCTTGACGCTCTGGCGGTAGATCCGTCGTGTCACTGGAACGCTGTCATCGCGTTCGGTGAAATTGGTCCCAATGCAGCCGAGGCTGTGCCCATGCTCGCCGAAGACGCCCGGCGTGGACATGAGAGGGCCGTCACAGCTCTCGGGCAAATTGGACCTGCGGCTGCTCCTGCGGTCCCTTCACTTATCGACTACTTAACGGGAAATCCCAGGTCATCCAATAGCAGAGGGATCCCTTGGACCATGGGAAGGATTGGCAAAGCTGCTGTGCCGCAACTCGTGGAGGCATATGCCCATCCCGACCTCGATGTGCGAAGAATTGTCATCGAGTCCATCGGTAGCATCGGTTCCGATGCGAAAGGCGCCATGGCCGTGCTTGCCCTGGCGCTTCACGACGAGTACCGGTACGTGGGCGTATATGCGGCAAGAGCCTTATCGCGGATGGGTCCAGAGTCAGTCTCCGTCATGGAGGGGGCTCGGGAGTGGTTTGAGACGCAGGGCGATAGTCGTCGAGTGAAGGTACTTGAGGCCGCGCTTGAGGATGCCCAGCACGGCGAAGGCAATTCGCGCGCGGAATCCCGGAGTCCATCCGAGATCCCCGACTGGAATTCAAGGTCTCGTGGACTTGGCCTGACCGATCTGGCTGCACTGCCGATTGTCCCTCTGGCGGCAGAGATCACGAAACGAGTCCCCTCGGGATTCTCCCTTGCGAAGAAGGAAATACCTAGTGACTGGGAAGGGTTCCTGCACTACGAATACTCGCTTCACGCGAAAGAGACTGGCGACACGATATTTCTCGGCCGCTTCAGGGAAGATATCGGATCGAGTACGTACAAAGAGGACGTGGGACTCAGCGAACGCGCGCTCAACTTCACGTGGCTCGAACAGAATCGATTCATGCATGTCTCCTGGGCGACATGCCCAATGGGACAAGGGACCAACACAACTCAGACTCATTTGCTGCTTGCGCTACACGAGGGACATTGGAAGCAGGTTTTTCGCGACACGCAAGACGCTTACGCGCGCCACTGGTCGCTGAAGTACTACGAGTTCGAATACGATACGGCGTCGGCGATTCTCACGGTTCTCGAAGATGATTGTTCTGACGCTATCAAGGAAAAGCATGGAGAGACTGACGAGAAGAAGTCAGACAAGGATGCCAACGCGATACTTTCGTCGCACGAAGTTACGTTTCTCACAGAATGGCGATTCAAGCTCGATACTGGCCGCTTAGAATACGTCGGAGGGAAGAAATACATCGACTTGGACGAGCGCGATGTCTTAGCTGGCCACACTGCGAAGAATGAGCGCACCATCCACGCTTACAGCATTCACGAAGTGGCCAAGCTCCTGAGACCGGAGGGGGCGGCTGCAATGGTTGAAAGGCTTCGCAAGCTGAATCCCGGGTTGCAGTCCAGCGATATGTGTTGGGGGCTGGTGTTGTTCGACGCAAACGTCAAATGGCGCGGGGCAGATGAGAAACACCATTACATGATAGACGGATAAGCGCGCGGCGACGTACACAACCACAATCTTGCGGCGAGAGATTGGAGCAACTTAAGCGCATGGCTCAGGAGCCTCAAGTAACGCCAGAGGACTTGGCCCACGCAAGCGTTGAGGATTTGCTTGCCCGGCCGGACGATGCATTTGTGGCGGCGGCGGAGAAAGTAATGAAGAAGAACGCCGAGTTGTATCGGCGGCTTGCGTAGTGCGTTATCTCGGTTCGAGCTTGAGGCTGACATCGATGAGCAGGAACAGATAATCCTTGGTGTGGCTTCCGGCCTGCTTCGGCGGCAGGCATTTACCGAGTAGCTCAGCGTTCACGTTCGTAGACAAAGCTGATCGCAGGGCAATCCGTTGCGTAGTCATCTGGCGGGGCTCGCTTCGCGCACCATGGAAAGAATCGGCTTGCTTTGGGGCACGATGAGATAGAGGAGGGGATAGTCGCGCGGAAGGCGATCGGACCGGCGGGCTGGTTCATCGGCGCA
>JBHEKO010000596.1:0-12014 GCA_041859475.1 Candidatus Hydrogenedentales bacterium | reverse complement strand
CGAGTCTTCGTGCGTGCTGGGGATCACCGAACCTGCGGTGACCATCAAACTCATCGAGCGGGCTATCGGCGATCATGGTATCAAAGAAGGGCGCATCAAGCCCGAGCCGCCCGAGTCCCGTAGCGGCAAGAAGGTCGCGGTAATTGGCTCCGGACCGGCGGGCTTGGCCGCGGCGCAGCAGTTGAATCGCGCCGGTCACACCGTGACGGTGTTCGAGCGCGACGACGAGCCCGGCGGATTGCTGATGTACGGAATCCCCGATTTCAAACTGAACAAGTCGTATGTACACCGCCGCATCGAGCAGATGAAGGCCGAAGGCGTTGAGTTCAAGTGCAGCGTGTGGGTTGGCAAGGACGTGTCCGCGAGCGATTTGGAGAAGCAGTTCGACGCTATCCTGATCACGACGGGTTCGACGAAACCGCGCGACCTGCCGATTCCCGGACGCGAATTGGACGGGATTCATTTTGCGATGGACTTCCTCACGCAGCAGAACCGCCGCGTGGCAGGGAAGAAGGTGGAGAAGGCCGAGATTACAGCCAAGGGTAAGAACGTGGTTATCCTGGGCGGTGGTGACACCGGGTCAGACTGCCACGGGACAAGCATCCGCCAGGGTGCGAAGGAAGTCTGGTCGCTGGAACTCCTGCCGCGTCCGCCCGAGGGCAGCAACCCCGCTACGCCGTGGCCGCTGTGGCCGATCATCTTGCGCACGTCGTCGAGCCATGCGGAAGGCGGTCAGCGCGATTGGAGCATCCTCACCAAGAAGTTCACCGGCGAAAACGGCAAAGTGAAGAAGTTGCACGCGGTGCGCATCGAGTGGGGCGAGCCCGACGCGAATGGTCGCCGCGAGATGAAGGAAATCCCCGGCAGCGAAATGGAGTTCGATTGCGACCTCGTGCTGTTGGCGCTCGGGTTTGTGCACCCCGAACACGACGTGCCGACTCAGCTTGGGTTGGAGCTCGACGAGCGCAAGAACATCAAGGCGGCGTTCGGCTCCTACCGCACCAGCAAGGACAACGTCTTCGCGGCCGGCGACGCCCGCCGTGGCCAGTCGTTGGTAGTCTGGGCCATCCACGAAGGGCGCGAGGCAGCCCGTGCCATCGACGTGTTCTTAATGGGGCACTCGGATCTGCCCAGCGCGTATACCTATGGATACGACGCGGTGGAACTGAACGCGTAAAGAGAGTCTTCCAAAGGCCCCCGGCCCACCGGTCGGGGGCCTTTTCCCATTTCAGCGGGGAAGAGCGTCTATTGATCGCATAAGACCTATGAGTCCTATAAGTCGTATGCGTCCCGCGGGCACCAGGCAGCACCGCAATTTCCGAGCGCTGCAATTCTTGAGGCGCACTTGCCCCCTGCCTGTGCTACACTGCCCCTATGCCGACCGCATTGTTACCCATCGTCGCGCTGATTCGTCGCGAGCTGGTTTCGAGCTTGCGGCAGAGGCGGTTCTATGTGCTCATGGCGCTGATTGTCTGCCTCGCCGGGTTCTTGATTGGGGTAGTGGTCACCTCTGTCCCCGAAGACCGCCTCTCTCCGATGCTGATGGCCGGTTTGTCTCGAGGCATCTTCCAATGCATCGCCTTTCTATTGGCCATAGGGGCAATTGTTGTCATCCCGGCGACGTCGGGAAGCTCGATAGTCTCGGAACGAGAAGAAGAGACACTCGATCTGCTTGCCATGACCAGCGCGAAGCCGTGGCACGTTATTGCGGCCAAACTTATGAACTCAATCGGGTATTACCTTTTGTTGCTTATCGCATTGATGCCTTTTGCTGCGTCGGCGTTCTTCCTGGTCGGACTGGATACGGACCTTCTTCTGCGTACCCTGCTTATCGTAACGCCTACCGCGTTCTCCTGCGCGGCGGCTGGCGTGATGTGCTCATGCCTATTCAGGCGTCCTGCATTGGCCGTCGGTTTCAGCTACCTGTCCATGCTTACGGTAATAGGCTTGCCGGGCTTCCTAGTGCTTATCTTGTTGGCCCTATTCGACATTGTTCGCTACAACGACTCTGTGTACGCGATCGGCATATACTCGCTTCCTTTTGTGACATTCACCGACAACGTCACAATCATCGCGACATATGGGGCCGGCGGTCGGACTGCGAAGATCCTTCACTCCGCCTATATCTGCGGTGCTTCGTTCAGCGTTCTCACAGTGATGCTAGTTCTCATTGCCCATCGGCTTGTCGCAAAGCGCTGGGGACAGTCCGAGCTTCCGCTAAGTCCGCGATTAAAACACAAGGAGCAAACGCCGGCGTCGCGCTGGGGCCGATTCCGTCCCTTTCCAGACAGCGCCAACACGTTGTACGTGAAGGAAGCTTGGTTTGAAATGCCGCTTCGAAGCAAGGCCGGACAATTCATCATGATAGTCCCATTCGGTCTCGCCTTCTCCGCAGCGGTGCTCATCGCATTGATCCGATATACGAATACGGATGAGAGCGCATTTGCCGATGCGTTCTTGGGGTGGCAGCTTCTGCAATCTCTCTTGCTTCCCGCGTTGTTTATCGCCGCGACGGGAAACCTCTTCACCAAGGAACACGAGCGCTCCACGTTCGACGCGCTGCGTGCGACCCTCCTCTCACCCACCGCCATCGTGAACGGAAAGCTCAGCGCGTCCTTCAGGGTGGGGATGCTCGTCTTTGGGTCGGCGTTGGCCGGTTCCTCGCCCCTCCTTCTGGTCCATGAGATCCCGAAATTGGCGATTCTCCTGGGGTTAGTCATGCTCGCCGAGTGCCTCCTGCTCGCCTGGGGCGTTTCGAGCCTCGCCTCGGTCCTGAACCGGCGCATGACATGGGCTTACGTGATGGCCTATTCCGCGATGGCCATGGCTGTAATTGGCAATATGCTCCTCGTAGTGGTCCTTGCTGAAACACTCTTCAGGGTGACCCAGCCGGACTTCTGGAGTTTTGTGGCAGCCTTTTCTCCCTTATCCTCTTTCCTGATTTACGCCAAGCAAGGTGCATTCGGGGTATATCTGAGATTCCATGAAAGCCCATTGATGGGCCTTATAACGCTTACCTATGTTGCCCTTGTCGCCGGTGCCACGATTGGTTTGACCTATGCCGTCTTTCTTGGCAGGTATTGGGGCATGGCGTGGCGAAACCCTCTGAATCGAGGGGCTTCCCCTGGCGGGCGTCTTTCCGAACCCCACTATGGCACTGCAGACTGCCGCCCGGACCTGTCAACAAATGCGTAACGGGGGCGTTTCTTGAATGTACGGTAGATAGGATTCCGGGGAATACACCGTATATTCCCCGTTCCCTGTGCGCTTCACGAGGAGGTTGGAGCGGTTTGACTGGGACGGGGGGCGGTGGTATACTCCGGGGCGTTGTCGAAAATCCTGCGTAGTATGGGTTGCAGCAACGAGTTAAGGCGCCTGAAGGGTGCGGGAGATAGAAACGTGAAACATATCACCTCGATTACAAAGACCCCCGTGCTTGCCGAAAGCAGCACCACCGACTTGACGTTCATTCTGTCGATTCTTGGTTTGGCTTCGGATCTGTTTTCGCTGCTTTTGGGCTCGTTTTCGGACGTATTCTCGGGCCTATTGGCTGCCGTGGGCGAATTCAACGGCGTGAAGAATCCGACGACGACCTAGGTTCGATTTCGGCCGGCTCCGGACGCACGTGCGCCGGATGCCGTTGTATGCGAATACGGTCCACTGGATGGGCTGTATAGGTGTATTGCAGCGTAAGCCAAGGAGAGAGAGCATGAAGCATATTCGAGGCATCTCCGCGAGTAAGGCGATTCGAGCCGATGCCCTGTCGGAATTCTACAACTCGGTTTGGCAGGCGTGGCTTGAACTCTCGTACCGCAAGAAGAACGAGATTATCGTAACGTAACCTCGTGACGTATTGAGGCGCCGGGACTTGCTGTACGTTGAAGTCCCGGCCTTTTTTTTCGCAGTAGGGTAAGTGTTCTCTCTGGCCTCGGCGTCGATGCCCTCACGCTTAGTACCTCTGGCTTACGGTGGACGATTCCTATCATGATAGTTGGCGAGCACTCTGTCATTCGCGCAGCCGAACCCGATGACGCCTATTCGTTGATTCAACTCTACGATTCGGAGCATCCTCGGTCCTTCTTATTGGGACCAGCGCGCGAGGTGATGACCCCCACGCGCGACGAGTTGCGCGAGATTCTGATCCGCCGCGACTTGGTGGCGGGAACCTTCCTTGTCATTGAGGACAAGCAAGGCGACGTCCAAGGCGCCGCGGTTTTCCGGGGCGCAAAGCTCGAATCGGAATTCGCGGAAGTCGTGTTGGCCCTGGCGCGCGACGAGGCCTATCGGTCGCCGCTGGCCCACGAAGTGTTTCTCTACCTTCGTCGCGTCGCGTTCGTAGACAAGAAGCTGAACAAGATTGTCTCACATTGCCTTTCGACCGAGGAGGCTTCTCGGATCTTTCTGCTTGCGCATGGCTTCCATAGCGACGGCGTGCAGCGGGACATGACCTATGCGCGAGGACGGTACTACGATTTGGAGGCGTTCTCGCTGTTCCGAAAAGATGTCATTCACGAATTGGAGGCGGAACTCGATGAGTCTGCGGCTGCGACGTCCTGACCGCGACGACCTGGATTCAATCGTCGACTGGGTCGGCGACCCTGCGTTTCATGCACTCTTCTACGTCGGCGACGACCGCACGTCGCAGCAGATTGGGCAACAAGTGCTGGGCATGGTCGGAGGCGCGGTGGCTTTGAACCTGAACCCGACCGGGCAATTTATCGTCGAAGATGAAACGCCGGCGACCGTAGGTCTCGTGTCCATCCAAGACTTGAGCTGGCGAAATCGCTCCTGCTCGGCGGAGGTCTATCTCGTGCCGGCCAATCGAGGCCCTCGGGACACAGCCGAAGCCTATCGCGCCGTGATCGCTTATTCCTTCGACGAATTCAACCTTCACCGCGTTTCCGTTCGCGTGTCTCCGGATGAGACCGCGTTGCACGCGGCGCTGCTGAGCATGGGCGCGCGCAGAGAAGTGGTCCTGAGGGGCCACATCGCCCGCGACGGCGCCCCCAAAGATGTCTACGAGTTCGGTGTGCTTCGCGCGGACTTCAAGCCGGGCGCATTGCAGGAGATCAACTGACATGGCGCTCAAATCCAGCGTATTCCTGCGGCGTGCGGACCGCGACGATCTCGAAACCGTCGTCTCCTGGATGGAAGACCCCGCGTTTCAACGATTTCTATACGGAGACCCGGCGCGTTCCCCAAAACAGATCCGCGAGCAAATCATCGGCATGCTGGGGCGGGCAAACCCGTTGTCCATGCCCGCCGCGGTATACTGCATGGCAGACTCGAAGAAGCTTGGGCCTGTTGGGTTGTTCCAAGTCGTCAACATCAGTTGGCGCAATCGCTCGTGCAACCTCGATTCGTACATCTGCGAAAAGCGCCGGAACGGATTTCACGGAGCCATTGCTTTCTTCCGCATGCTCGACTACTGCTTCACCGTGCTCAACATGCACCGCGTCAATATCTACATCTACGGATTCAACGCGCGCTCGTGGCGCATCTTCGAATTCTCGGGCACCCCGCGCGAACTCGTCCTGGAAGAGCATGTAGCGCGCGATGGGAACCTCTACGCGATGTACGGCTACGGCGTGTTGCGCGAAGACTTCGAGCGATTGCGCGACTTGAATACGAAATCGTTCCGTGGCGGAGACCTGCGCAGCATGATCGACGACCTCAAGGGATTGGCGACGGCGGAGGCCGATGCCTGATGCTGGGCGCAATCTTCATCGGGGTGATGCTGCTTCATGTGGTCTATTCCCTGATTACAAGCAACTACCCGGACGGCGCTGCGATACCGCGCCGCACGAGGACGATCCATCTGATTTTACAGGCGCCTCTGTTCTGGATTTCCGTCTATTTCGCGAACATGCAGGGCGTCTTCTCCCGCGAGCTGGTGTCGCCGCTTTACATCGGCATCGGTCTTATCGCCGGCCATCTGATCTTCTCCATTTCCTTGCTGGCCACGCACCTCTCGCTGCGCGACTCGTGGACGCACGTATTCGACTTCGGGCCCATCTGGAACTTCACGATGGACAGCCCAATCGTGCTGACCCGCTTTCTTGGCGTGTCGATCGCGGAAGAACTCATATGGCGAGTCACCACGCAAGTGCTGCTGATTGCCTGGTTCCAGGCCCTCCTCGGTCCCGCGGCCGGCGCGGCAGCGGGTATCATTGCGACCGCCGTGTGCTTCGTGCTCGTCCACAAGCACTTCTTCCAAAACTCGTGGCACGTTTCCGTCGAGTTTTCCGTGTTCGCGTTGTTGCTTGGCATCCTCTACTACTGGACCGGCAGTTTCATTCTCGTCATGGTGATCCACGCCATGCGGGACATTGAGATCGCCTATCTCGAATACCTCATCAAAGTCGAAGAACTCGGCGACGAAAAGGCCGCGGCGGCAGCCATCGAACAATCGTACATGCCCATGCGTCCGGAGAAGTCATGACCACGAATTGCGCTATAGAACTTCGGCACATCGACAAGGTGTTTCACACGCATCATTTCTTCACCAAGCACGAAGAAACCGGCGTCCGTCACATGTACCGAAAGAAGACCGTCCATGCCGTAGACGACGTTTCGTTCGGCGTGGAGCGCGGTCAAATCTTCGGCTTGCTCGGGCGCAATGGCGCTGGAAAGACTACCACCGTCAAGATGATCTCCGGCCTGATTCGCCCATCTTCGGGCGAAGTCCTGGTCGATGGCATGGAGGTGGAGAAGAAGCGATTGGAAGTGCTTCGCCGGATCGGCGTGGTTCTGGAAGGAACACGCACGTGCATCTGGCCGCTGACTCCGCTGGAAAATCTCACCTATTTCGGCAACCTTCGCGACGTCCGCGGCAAGACCCTCAAGAAACGAAGCAGGGAACTCCTCGATTTCATCGGCCTGAAAGACAAGATGAATGTGCAAGTGCGCCGGCTATCGCGAGGGCAAAAGCAGAAGCTCGCGGTTTGCATTGCGTTGATTACAGACCCACCCGTCCTCTTGCTCGACGAACCGACCACGGGATTGGACGTCCAGAGCAGCCGTTCCATCAAGGACAAGATCATCGAGATGACGCGCACGCAGGGGAAATGCGTCCTCGTCACCACGCACGACATGAATGTGGCCCAGGAACTCTGCGACCGCATCGGCATTATCAATGACGGCAAGTTGGTTGCCTGTCGTTCGACGAACGACTTGCTCGACGTGTTTGCCGACTTGAACTACGAAATGCGCTTGGACCGAATTCCCGACATCAAGCCCCTGCAAAGCAT
The DNA here is from genome assembly GCA_041859475.1 of Candidatus Hydrogenedentales bacterium. Classification (GTDB taxonomy): domain Bacteria; phylum Hydrogenedentota; class Hydrogenedentia; order Hydrogenedentales; family SLHB01; genus JAIBAQ01. Next base: position 4,764 of record JBHEKO010000596.1, on the reverse strand, counting down.
GGCCGGCATCCTCCACGTGGAGGCGCGCCAAGATAACGGCGAGGCGGAAGTCCTGATGCGCATCTCGCACGAGCCCACGCTTCGCTCGGAAGCCTTGTACTCGGCGATTCAGTATCTTCGCGGAACGAATGTGCAGTTACGCTCGATCGCCCAACAGCAGCAAACCCTCGAAGAGGTCTTTCTCCGGATAACATCCGGCGCATCGGACCGCATAAGCGGGAATTGAGAGGTTACATGGGTTTCTTCCTCGTGATGAAGGCGGAGTTGGTCCGCTCGTTCATTATCATGCGGCGGTATTGGTTCGCCACGGCCACCGGAATCGCCGTCGCATATGGCATTTTCATGATGCTGATCTTCGGATTCATGAAAGGCGTTGTGGATCCGTCGTGGGCCGAGCGCGCCACCGGCAACACCTTGGGCTTGATCATCGGCATGTTCGCCTTCGGTATCGCAGGCATATTCACGCAGGGCCTGCAGACCATGGCTCGCAGCGGCGAGTTGGAGCAGCTCTGCATGAGCCCGCATGGACTCATCAGCAACTTCATGGCGCGCTCCTGCGTCGGCGCGGCCGTCAGTATTCTCTCCTGGACCGTGCTGCTCGCCCTGATCTCGGCCACGCTGAAGAGCAAATTGCACGTCGATCCGATTCCCTTGGCCATGCTCCTCTTCTTGACCTACGTCAACCTGATTGGCTTTGGCTTCATGGTGGGCGGCCTCGTGCTTGTGTTCAAGCAAACCGGCCAGGCAGCCGTTATCTTGCGCTTCGGACTGGTGGGTGCCGCCATGACCGTCTCGGAGAATATCTACGAGTGGCCGGCCGCGCTCCGAGTCATGGCCCACATGATCCCCATCACGGATGCAACGATTTGCATAAAGCGAGTCCTGCTTGAGGGAGCCGGGATGGCCATCGTGATGCACGCCTCCTTCTTCTGCCTTCTGCTCAACTGCGTCGTTTGGACAATACTCGGGTTGGCGTGCTTCAAGTACATGGAGAATTGGAGTCGCGACAAGGGCACGTTGGGAGTCTACTAATGCCGAAGGAAGCCCTTCACCGGTTCGAAGAAGCGGGAAAGCGATTTGCCATCGATCCGGAAACCTGTTTCTGTTTCGAATGCGACGAGATTTCCTGGGATGTCTTGGAGTATTACCCCTTCACCTCCGTGAATCGCATATTCCACCTGCTCGGTGAAAAGCATAACGTGAAGGAACTCGAAGAAGTTATCGGCGAGCTGGAATGGCTGCGCTCGACCAAAGCCATCCTGCCGCAGATCAAGCGCGAGGACTTCCGAAAAGAAGTCGTCGTCGAACATGGCCTCAAGCGCTTGTCGCTCCGCCTCCCTCGCGAAACGTCGGAGACGGCCGTGCGAAAGAAAGGCTGGTTCGGCGGGGCGGCCGTCACGAGCAGCAGCGCGCGCGACCTGGGCAAAGATGCCATTGCGCTTCTGTTGGGCCGTTCGGGCGATCAGAAGGAACTGCGCATCGAGTTCCTCGAAGAAACGGCCGTTCACAACGGCAGCCTTGTCGAGGGCCTGATTGTGCACGCCTTGAAGACGGCTGCAATTGCCGGCAAAAAACTTACCGCCGAGTTGCGAGTATCCGATATCGCCTTGGCGAAGACGCCCGGTTTTCTCGAAGGCCACTCCGTCAGCGCCACCCTCGAATTCACAAATCCCGAAAGTGTTGCCGCCGGAGTGCGGGCATTCTCGGATGCCCCCCTCGATTCCTTGGCCCGCATCCTGAAGGCCCTGCAAACGGACGCCCCCGGAGTCTCGGGTCGCATCATCCTTCGACCGAATCATCCGAAGTTTGCGCCCGCCGTGGAGGAGTTGGAAAAGGCGGGATTCTCCCTGGTCGAACTCGATCTCGATGGCGCCTACGTGGCCAACCCCGCGCTCGATCCCATAGCGATGCTCGCAAGTCTGAAACAGACTGCCGTCTTCTACGCCAAGCAATTGCTGCAGCAAAAGTACACCCGGCTGGATCCGATTGCCCCGCTGTTCTACCGCATCTACGACGGCAAACCGCAGCGGCGCGCCGACCTCGGCGGCACGAACGAAATGGCCATCGACACGGATGGCAGCATTTTCCCCTCTTGGCGCTTCCTCGGCAACAAGGAATTCTGCCTCGGCTCCCTCGAAACGGGTGACCTGCGCGAGGACCTGCGCGCCCGCTTCGATGAAGTAGGCTCGACCACGACGGGCGTGTGCCGCAGATGCTGGGCGCGCAATTTGTGTGGAGGCGGGAACGCGGCGGTGCATCAAGCGCTATCCGGCTCCTTTCGCCAACCGCACGAAGCGTGGTGCGAGGCCCAACGTTCGTGGATGGCCAGCGCGGTGGCGGCGTTCAATCTGCTATCGAGCGAAGGGGTCAATTTCTCGCGCATGTACGGCGCGCTCGCGAGAACCGCGAAGCCTTCGATCTTCACCCTTTTCCGGGCTGCGTTTCGCATGACGATCGGCATGCGCCCCATTGCCGAAGCCGATGCAGAAATGCTGGTGGGCTGGGAAAACTGGAATACCGCCGCGTACTTCCTGTTTAACGAGACCGGCGTCTTTCTTGCCTCGAAGTATGACCGCGAAATGGACGCCCTCCACTCGAAGGGCATGGATCAGGAACTCCTGTTACTCAAGCGGGACGGCACGCCCTTCGGTATCGTCAAGCTGCGTCCGGAGCGCGTTCAGGGCGCGGCGCGCGCCTGGGTATACATGCACGACCCAGCCGACTATGCGTCGGAAGAAGTGCGCAAGGGGTTCCGTACCATTCTGAAAGAGGCAAGCAACGGCCAGTCGATTCGAAGGGTGACCATACCCGCGGCCGCCTATGAATCCGACCTGCACGGCTTTCTGGAGGCCGTCGGCTTCGCGAAGGAGGGCACTCAGCGAGAAGCCTTGTTCGTCCACGACGCCTACCACGATGTTCACATCTTTGGTCTATCCACGGAGCAACTGTAGACAGTAGACTGTAGACAGTCCGAGGACACCCCCTCCACACCCCGCGTAGTTGCGGAATTGGGAGCGCTGGAGTAGCATGTGCGGATGGGGGTTCGGTGAAGCGGGTTGCCTTCCGTCTGTAGCGATAGAACCATTCGCGGATTCAAGAGAGACATGTGCGATGGGACATGCGAGGTAGCGCGGAGTGGGTAAAGAGCGCAGTCTTCTTTTCGGGGTATTGGGGGTTTCCCTCCGCCGCTTTACCGCCGGCCAGATTCAAGAGGTCACCTCGGAATGGGAGGCCGATCCCTCCCGAGACTTGCCCAGCCGCCTGCTGCAAGCCGGCAAGATCACTCCCGAAGACTTTCGCATTCTGAACGAGATTGCCGAACTGCTGATCGAGTCGCACGGCGGCGACGAAAGCGCGGCGCTGCGGGTCTTTGGCGGGGACACGACAATCATTGCGTCGGTGGAAACGCCGCGCACGTCCGATCCGTTCTTTTCCGCGGAGGCTTCCGCCCTTCCCGACGTCGAAGGGGTCAAAGAGTATCCAGGGCGCTACGCCGACATTGGCGAACATGGCCGAGGCGGGTTCGGGCGCGTATTGCTGGTTCACGATTCGCATCTCGACCGCGACATCGCCCTCAAAGAGCTACTGCCTGTCGAGGCGACCACGGCCCCCTCCAAAAATGACCAACTGACTCCAACGCGCCAAACCCTGGAAATCGTGTCGCGCTTCCTACGGGAGGCGCGCATCACCAGCCAGCTCGAACACCCTTCCGTCGTGCCCGTCTATGAGCTCGGCCGACGAAACGACGGCACGCTCTACTACACGATGCGCTTCGTGCGCGGGATAACGCTCTCTAAGGCATTCCGCGAATGCAAAACACTCACGCGCCGGCTGGAGCTGTTGCCCCATTTCGTGGATCTCTGCAACGCCATCGCGTACGCCCATTCGAAGGGCGTCATTCACCGCGACATCAAGCCCGGAAACGTGATGGTGGGCGACTTCGGCGAGACGGCGGTGCTGGACTGGGGCCTGGCTAAGTCCCTGAATCAAACCGACACGCACTCGTGGGAACTGCGCGAGACCATGCGCGTCATGCACATCGACGACGAGGAAGCGGTCACGAGGACGCTATACGGAAGGGCCTTGGGGACGCCCGCCTACGTGTCGCCCGAGCAGGCGCTTGGAAAGCTGGACGAACTCGGCGAGCGTTCCGATGTGTATTCGCTCGGCGCCGTGCTCTACGAACTGCTTACCGGAAGAATCCCCTACGTGGCCATTACCCATCAGGAAGTTCTGGAAAAGGTGGTCGAGGGACCACCCAAGCCCGTTCATGAGGTCGAGCCTCAAGTTCCCCCGGAGTTGGCGGCAATTTGCCAGCGCGCGATGGCACACGATGCGGAAGACCGTTATGCAAGCGCCAAAGAGCTTGCCGACGAGATATATCGGTTTCTTTCAGGGGCGCTGGTCGGCGCGTATCGCTACACGCCTTGGCAACGCCTGCGGCGTTTCGTGGCGCGCCGCAAGGCCGTCTTTGCAACCTCGGGCATAGCCCTCCTCATCTTGCTTGTCGTGGCTTCGTATTCCTATGCGCGCGTCGTGAATGAGCGCGACAAGGCCGTGGCGTCCCAAAGCGTCGCGGAGGGGCGTCTCTACGAAACCAGCATTCTACTCGCCGGAAGCGAGATCGAGCGCCGCCGCTTCGACTTGGCCGATGAGAACTTGGACTTGGCCCCGCCTCCCTATCGCAATTGGGAGTGGAATTACCTCAAGCGGAAATGCCACCAGGATGTGATGACGTATCGCGTGCACTCGCAGCCGGTGATG